>NZ_JBFTNO010000237.1:0-4209 GCF_056397525.1 Arthrobacter sp. 05L45_2
GTCCACCAGCGCGCCGACGGTGGCGGAGGTGCCGGGTTCGGCGGACGGGCTGGGAGGGGCCGTCGTGGAGGATTCGGCGGTGGGTTGGGCCGCCGACGCCGACGCGGAGGAAGCCGCCGCCGTCGCCCCCGGACCCGGGGTGCACGCGGCCAGGGCCAGCAAAGCGCCGGCGGCCGCCACGGCCGCCACGGCGCGTCTGCGCTCTCCAATAACCTTCACGGGGACATTCCTCCTGGTGTTGACGCTGGATGCAGCCTCCAGTTTAGTCAGTCCCTGCGCATAGGATTGTTGCGTGGGGCCGGAGGAAGATCGACGTGGGGATAAAGGCAGTGCGGAACAAGCTGAAAGACGCAACGGCCGTCATGGCGGGCAGCCCGGCGTGAAGCCCTATAACGAGGCGGAGCTGGGCGAGCTGCGGCGCAGCAGCATCCTGCATGTGGACATGGACGCGTTCTTCGTCTCCGTTGAACTCCGCAGCCGTCCCCAGCTGAAGGGCCGGCCCGTGATCGTCGGATACCCCGCGGAGCGCTCGGTGGTGCTCTCGGCGTCGTACGAGGCCCGGAAGTTCGGCGTCAAGTCCGCCATGCCCATGGCGGTGGCGGCCCGGATGTGCCCGGCAGCCACCATCATCGAGCCCCGCCACAAGCTGTACTACGAAGTCTCGGGCCAGATCATGGCCATTTTCGGGTCGATCACCGACCTCGTGGAACCGCTTAGCGTCGACGAGGCCTTCCTCGACGTCGGCGGCGCCATCCGGCGGCTGGGACCGCCCAGGGAGATCGGCGAACTGATCCGCCGCAGGGTCGCGGGCGAACTGGGGATCACGGCCTCGGTGGGGATCGCCGCCAGCAAATTCGTTGCCAAGATTGCCTCAACCCGCTGCAAGCCGGACGGACTGCTGCTGATCGGCCCGGATGAGACGGTCCCGTACCTGCATACCCTGCCGGTCAATGCCCTCTGGGGCGTCGGGGCCAAAACAGTCGAGGTGCTCGCACGGATGGGGATCCGGACGGTTGCCGACGTCGCTGCCACGCCCCTGCCGTCGCTGCGGAAGATCCTGGGCGCCACGGGGGAGCACGTCTACCGGCTGTCGTGGGGAATCGACCCGCGGCCCGTGACACCGGTCCGGCTGGAGAAGAGCATCGGAGCGGAAGAAACCTTCGCCGTCGACACGGCGGACGAGGCCCTGCTGCACCGCGAGCTGCTCAGGCTCTCGCACCGCACGGCGGAGCGGCTCCGCAGCGCGGGAATGCACGCGCGCACGGTAGCCCTGAAGCTGCGCTATGCGGATTTCTCCACCATCACGCGCAGCCGGACCGTCAGCACGCCGATCGACAGCGCCCAGTTGCTTTACGGTGTGGCGGTTCAGCTCCTCGAGTCCATCGGGGAGCGGCCCATGACGGTGCGGCTCGTGGGCATCCGGGCCGAGCAACTTGAAGAGGCAGCCCAGGCGCCGCTGCAACTTAGCCTGGACCGCCGGGACGACAACTGGCGAACAGCCGAACAGGTGCTGGACAGGGTCACGCGGAAGTTCGGCAACAAGGCGGTGTTGCCGGCCCGCCTGCTGGATCCCGGTCCCGACGCGGGATGAGCCGCCGGYGTCTTTCAGAACAGGGCGCAACAATCTATCCTTAGAGATACATAGATTTCGAACGACTGGATCAAATGTTCGGGTTGCCGGCCATGCCAACTAAACACCTCACAGGGAACCGCGGAACCCCGTTTCACCAATGACGGTGGACAGGGAACCAACCGGCACTCCCGGTCGTTAGGGTTTAAGGGACAAGGGCCTCGTCAGTTCTGGACGTTGGCCGACTTAAGGAGGTCGTGATGCCGCTCTCGGAGCACGAACAGAAGTTGCTTGAGCAACTTGAGAAGCAGCTGCATGAGGACGATCCCAAGTTCGCCAGCTCGATGGGTTCTGATCCGGGTCGCTCCTGGTCCACCCGCCATCTGGTCATCGGAGTCCTCGGCGCCGTCGCGGGCATCCTGCTGCTGTTGCTGGGCGTTTCGCTGCAAARCATCGTCGTGGGCGTGATTGGGTTCCTCGTGATGGGCGCAGGCGTCTACTTCGCGACCATGCGCAGCGCCGGCGGCAAGGCCAAGGCCGGTAACGGACGCAAGCCGGGCAAGCCGCGCAGTTCGTTTATGAGCAACCTCGAGGACCGCTGGGAGGAACGGCACCGCGGCGAGTCCTGACCCCCCGCGGCTAACCCCCTCCATTTGGCACCACCACCTCTTCCACCTGGAAAACCACGGACCCGCTTCGGCGGGTCCTTTTCCGTTTAACCCCCATCGACTGCTCCGTATCTGCCGTTTTGGGGGGCCAAAAGGGTACGTACGGAGCAATCGATCCCCGGGCGGCCTGGTTTCGGCTCCGTTGGCCGGGCTGGAGGCGGCCCCGAAGCCTAGTTGGAGGTGATATTCCCTCCACTGCGCCCCACTTTTCGCGCTTCCCTTTATTTATCAGGGGTGTTTCGCCGACAACACGCCCAAAATTGCGCTAAAAACACCGGAATGTCGTTGACGGGGGAGYGAAGTGGAGTAATGTGGAGGACGTAAGAGGGTAGTGGCAGCACAGGGGACGTTGGACTTCCTACAACAGACAGGCGGTGGGCCGTGTTTCTCGGCACTCATTCGCCACGTCTGGACGAAAAGGGTCGAATCATCCTCCCAGCGAAGTTCCGAGAGGAACTTGCCAGCGGCCTGGTTCTCACACGGGGCCAGGAACGCTGCATCTACGTCTTCAGTGAGGCGGAATTCGGCCGGGTTCACGAGCAGATGCGGGAGGCTCCAATCTCCTCCAAGCAAGCCCGTGACTACATCCGCGTTTTCCTCTCTGGAGCCTCCGACGAGGTACCTGACAAGCAGGGGCGCGTGACGATTCCGCCGGCGCTCCGGGAATACGCAGGTCTCGGCAGGGAACTGGCCGTTATTGGCGCCGGAACCCGCGCGGAGATCTGGGACGCCCAGGCTTGGAACGAGTACCTGGCCGAAAAGGAAACCGCCTTCTCGGAAACCGACGACGCCATCCCGGGAATTCTCTGAAGCCCCGGCGGCACCAGCAACACCACCGTTTCTTGCTCAAGATCTCCAGCCGCCCATCCGGCAGTTCACCTGGCTCACTTCCCCGGAGCCAGGCGGGCCGCAGGGTAGGCGCGGATGGGGATCTGGACCAAGAAGCGCAGCACCGCAGAGACCCCTCCAACGAAAGGACGCAGGCATGAGCGACGACTCCAACCAGGCGAAGCCCACGTCCGAACGCCATGTACCGGTCCTCAAGGACCGGTGCATCAATTTGTTGGCACCCGGATTCGAAGAGGCCCGCCGGCGCGGCGAAACGCCCATCGCAGTTGATGCCACGCTCGGGATGGGCGGCCACTCCGAGGCGATGCTGCAGCGCTTCCCGGACCTGCACCTGATCGGCATCGACCGTGACGAGGAAGCCCTCGCCCTGGCAGGGGAGCGGCTCAAGCCCTTCGCCGACCGGATCGACCTGGTCCACGCCGTCTACGACGAGATCCCCGAAGTCCTCGAAGACCTCGGCATCGCGGAAGCTCACGGCATCCTCATGGACCTCGGCGTCTCCTCGCTGCAGCTCGATGAACGGGACCGCGGCTTCGCCTACTCGTTCGACGCGCCGCTGGACATGCGGATGGATACCAGCCGCGGACAGACTGCGGCCGACGTCGTTAATAACTACAGCGAAGAGGAACTGGTCYGGATCATCCGAAAGTGGGGCGAGGAAAAGTTCGCCGGCCGGATCGCCAACCGGATCGTCGCCGCACGCGCCGATAAGCCGTTCAGCACCACCGGCGAACTGGTCGACACCATCCGGGCCGTCGTTCCCGCCGGCGCCGCGAAGACCGGCGGCCACCCGGCCAAACGGACCTTCCAGGCCCTCCGGATCGAGGTCAACGAGGAACTCGAGGTGCTCGAGCGGGCCATTCCGGCCGCCGTCGCCTCGATCGCCATGGGCGGCAGGGTGGTGGTCATGTCCTACCACTCGCTGGAAGACAAGATCGTCAAGGGCGTCTTCCAGGCCGGTTCCAAATCCTCCGCGCCCCTCGGCTTCCCGGTGGAGCTGGAGGAGCACAAGGCAGAACTGAAGACCCTCACCAAGGGCACCGAGGTGCCCACCGCAGCAGAAATCGCAGAAAACCCACGCGCCGCCTCCGCCAGGCTGCGGGCCGTGGAACGTATCAAAGC
>NZ_JBFTNO010000238.1:0-4207 GCF_056397525.1 Arthrobacter sp. 05L45_2
GCGTAGGACTGTGCCGGCTCCGGAGCTCCGGCGCGGAAATCCGCCGGGAATTGGAAAAGCCTTCCACCGCGACTATTGGGGGATGCCGCGGTGGAAGGCTTGCTAGAAATATACCGTGAATGCGTCCAAATGTGAAACGCATTGCGGTTGAATTACGCCATCGTCAGGACAAATGGTGATTGTCCGTGAGGTGCCGGCTCAGGCCGGCCGCGGCTGCTGGACCGGAACAAAGACACGGGGCTGGTCCTTCCACGTGGGTTCCATGTCGGCAATCGTTTCGCGCATGATCTTGTTGGACGCCTCCCGGGCCGCCACCCCATTGCCCGAGGCGATCGACTCCGCCACATCCACGTGCCACTGCAGCGCCGAAGTCCGTGGATGGTCCGGCATCAGGCCGTGGACGGTGCGTCCGGTCAGCGTCTCGGCAACCTGGCCCACCATGTTGGCAAACATTTCATTGCCGGAACCGGTCAGCAGCAGCGAATGGAACTGGATGTCCAGATCCAGGAATTTTTGCACGTCCCCGGCCATGCCGGCCTCCCGCATGGCATAGGAGGTTTCCACCAGCTGGCTGCGGAGCTCGTCCGGGGCGTTGCCCGCGGCCAGTTCGGCGGCCACCGGCTCGACGGCGGTGCGCAGCTCGGCAAGGGAGCGCAGCTGTGCTCCGCGGCCCTCGCCGGCGAGGCGCCAGCGGATCACGAGCGGGTCGAAGGGGTTCCAGCGGCTGGCGGGCAGCACCCGGATACCCACGCGCTTGATGGTCTCGACCAGGCCGAGGGACTGCAGCACACGGACAGCCTCGCGGACCACCGAACGGGAGACCTTTAGCTCGTCCTCGAGGTGCTCGGCCAGCATTACGTGGCCGGCCGGGAGGTCGCCGGCGATGATACGGGTGCCCAGGTGCTCAATGGCGCGGTGATGGAGGCTGGTCGACATAGTCGTAAGCATAGTGGCGCTGGCCGCTGCTCCCGCGGCTACACCGCACCGGCCGACGTAAACATAGACTGTTTATGACGCGACGTATTCCGCCACGTGGGCGCTGCTTTCCAGCTGTCCGCGGAAATACATATGGTTTATCGACAGCCACCGTTTCCAAGAAGCGTGTTCCGCAGCAAGCGCGGGACGAACTGCACTCGATGCACAGAATGAATTGGAGTTTTGATGTCAGCACACATCGGTGTCACCGGCCTTGCGGTGATGGGGGCCAACCTGGCCCGGAACCTGGCTCGCAATGGCTTCACCGTTGCCCTGCACAACCGATCCGTGGAGAAGACCGACGCGCTCCTGGAGAAGCACGGCAAGGACGGTGATTTCGTCCGCACGGAAACCCTGCAGGAACTCGTCGACTCCCTGGAGAAACCGCGCCGGGTGCTGATCATGGTCAAGGCCGGCAAGCCCGTGGACTCCGTGATTGAGCAGCTCGAACCGCTGCTGGAGCCGGGCGACATCATCATCGACGCCGGCAACTCCCACTACGAGGACACCCGCCGCCGCGAGGCTGCACTGGCCAAGAAGGATCTGCACTTCGTCGGCATCGGTGTGTCCGGCGGCGAAGAGGGCGCCCTCAACGGCCCCTCGATCATGCCCGGCGGCTCCAAGGAGTCCTACGAGGCGCTCGGCCCGCTGCTGGAAAAGATCGCTGCCCACGTCGACGGCCAGCCCTGCTGCGCCTGGATCGGTACCGACGGCGCCGGCCACTTCGYCAAGATGGTCCACAACGGCATCGAATACGCCGACATGCAGGTCATCGGCGAGGCCTTCGACCTGTTGCGCTCCGGCGCGGGCCTCGAACCGGCCGAGCAGTCGAAGATCTTCGCCGAGTGGAACAAGGGCGAGCTCGCCTCGTTCCTGATCGAAATCTCCGCCGAGGTCCTCGGCCATGTGGACGCCAAGACCGGCAAGCCGTTCGTCGACGTCGTGGTGGACGCCGCCGGCCAGAAGGGCACCGGCCGCTGGACGGTCATCTCCGCCCTCGAACTGGGATCCCCGACGTCGGGCATCGCCGAATCTGTCTTCGCTCGCGCCCTGTCCTCCCAGTCGGAGCAGCGCAAGCTGGCCCAGGACCTGCTCGCCGGCGGGGAAGCCGCCGTCGAGGTCCCGGAGACCTTCGTCGAGGACGTCCGGCAGGCGCTGTACGCCTCCAAGCTGGTCTCCTACGCGCAGGGCCTGGACATGCTCACCTCCGCCGCCAAGGAGTACGGCTGGGACCTGAAGCTGGACGAGATCGCCTCGCTGTGGCGCGGCGGCTGCATCATCCGTGCTGAGCTGCTGAAGGAAATCACCAAGGCCTACGCGGCCGACGAGAAGCCCGCCAACCTGCTGTTCGCCCCGGCGTTCACGAAGGCCATTGGCGAGGTCCTGCCGGCGTGGCGCCGCGTGGTGGCCACCGCCGTGCAGCTCGGGATCCCGGTGCCGGTGTTCTCCTCCTCGCTGGCGTACTACGACGGCCTGCGCCGCAAGCGCCTCCCGGCCGCCGTGATCCAGGGACAGCGCGACCTGTTCGGCGCCCACACCTACGGGCGCATCGACACCGAGGGCACGTTCCACACCCTGTGGGGCGAGGACAAGTCCGAAATCGAGGCCGTGGACACGCACTAGACCACGCCGTCAGCGGTCCGGCGGCCGGYGCTTCCCGATACTGTGGGAGCGCCGGCCGTTCGCGTTTCCGGTCCAGGCACCCGCCAGGCGCCCCCACGCTGCCAACTTTCAAGGAGTCCGCTCATGACCCAGCCCGTCGCTTTTGTCACCGGGGCGTCCACCGGCATCGGCTACGAGGCCGCCCGGAAACTCGCCGCCCGCGGGTTCACCGTCTACGCCGGCGCCCGGCGGGTGGAGAAGATGGAGCCGTTGAAAGCCGACGGCGTCCGGACCCTGCCGCTTGACGTGACTGATGAGGCGTCAATGAGTGCCGCCGTCGGCCACGTCCTGGCAGCCCATGGCCGGATTGACGTCCTGGTCAACAACGCCGGCTACGGGTCCTACGGTTCGCTGGAGGAGGTTGCGCTGGAGGAGGGCAGGCGGCAGTTCGATGTCAACGTCTTCGGCCTGGCGCGTATGACGCAGCTGGTGTTGCCGGCGATGCGGGCCGCCGGCCGGGGCAGGATCATCAACATCTCCTCCATCGGCGGAAAGATGTACGAGCCGCTGGGTTCCTGGTATCACGCCACCAAGTTCGCCGTCGAGGGCCTCAGCGATTCCCTGCGGGTGGAGCTCAAACCGCATGGCATCGACGTGTCCATCATCGAACCGGGCGGAACCCAGTCGGAGTGGGGCGGTATCTCCGCCGAGGGGCTCCTGGCCAGCTCGGGGTCGGGACCCTACGCGGCGCAAGCCAGGGTAGTGGCTGCCGCGCTGGGTTCCACGGACGGGTCGGCGCTGTCCTCGCACCCGGCGGTCATCGCGGACGCGATCGTCCATGCCGCCACGTCCCCGCGACCCAGGACACGCTACCCGGTGGGTAAAGGGGCACGGGCGATCCTGCTGCTGCGCAGGCTGCTCCCGGACCGCGTCTTCGACGTCGTGCTCTGGAACATTTACAAGCGGTTCCCGGGGTAGGTGTAGACCTAGCGGGCGCGGGCGCCCGGCCCGGACCTCAAACCGGGCCCGGACCTCAACCCGGGCCCGGGGGAGCCGCCGGGCTCAGATCCGGTATTCGATCAGGTATTCCGCCGGGTCGACGGCGGGCTTGGTCTCGCGCTGGGCGTCCCGGTGCCGCCACGTGGCCGGCACCCCGGTGAGGATGGATTCGGCCGGCGCGTCCTTGACCACCACGGCGTTGGCGCCGATGGCGCTGTCCCGGCCGATTGTGATGGGGCCGAGGACCTTGGCGCCCGCGCCGATGACCACGCGGTCCTCGATGGTGGGGTGGCGTTTGATCTTGGCCAGCGAACGGCCGCCCAGGGTGACGCCGTGGTAGATCATCACGTCCTCGCCGATCTCGGCGGTCTCCCCGATCACCACACCCATGCCGTGATCAATGAAGAAGCGGCGGCCGATGGTGGCGCCGGGGTGGATCTCAATGCCGGTCAGGAAGCGGGCCAGCTGGGAGATCAGCCGCGCAGGGAAGCGCAGCGACGGGTTCTGCCAGAGCCGGTGCGTCACGCGGTGGGCCCAGATCGCGTGCAGGCCCGAGTAGGCAAAGAAGTTCTCAAAAGAACCTCGCGCCGCCGGGTCGTGGGACCGGGCGGCGTCGAGGTCTTCTTTCAGC
>NZ_JBFTNO010000239.1:0-4184 GCF_056397525.1 Arthrobacter sp. 05L45_2
CCCGCTCGGGCAACCCAACGCCGAGTACGCGACCGACGGGTACGACCTCTCCGTATTCTCCGCCGCCACCCCGCCCCTAGCCCAGGTGCTCGCGGTCCGGGCAGAGCGGCAGACGATGGTCCGCGGCTTCCTCGCCGCGGTCACCGAGGCAGAACTGTCCGCTCAGCGCCGCAACCCGTGGGCCCCCGAGGTACCGGTGACGGTACGCTCCTGCCTGCACACGATCCTGAACGAGGAGTGGGAGCACCTGCGCTACGCCCTTCGCGACTTGGACGCCGTCGCTGCCGGCTGACAGCCGCGGACAGCAATGAACCAAGGCCCGTCGACGGCGGCGGCCCCGGCCGCCGTCGTCGTTTCTGAAAGAATGGGCCCATGACCCTCACCACCTTCGCGCTTATCCGTCATGGCCAGACCGACTGGAATGCGCAGCGCCGGCTACAGGGATCCACCGATATTCCGCTGAACGACGTCGGCCGYGGCCAGGCGCGGGACGCCGTCGCCGCCCTGTCCGGGTACGAGTGGGACGTGGTGGTCTCCTCRCCGCTGGGCCGCGCGGCCGAGACGGCGGACCTGATTGCCGCCGGGCTGGGACTCGGCGTGGACCGCCATATCCCGGAGCTCGCCGAGCGGTCCTATGGACCGGCCGAGGGCCTGACGGACGGCCCGAAACTGGACGAGCTACGCATCCCCAACGGCTTCCGGGGCGCCGAAAGCGAAGAGGACGCCGCGGAGCGCGGGCTGGCAGCGTTGGAGGCCCTGGCCGAGGAGTACCGCGGCGGCCACGTCCTTGTGGTGGCCCACGGCTCGCTGCTGCGGGTCAGCCTCAGCCGCGCGCTGGGCCGCACCATCCAGAGCATCGACAACGCCGCGCTGAACCTGGTCCACCACCACCCCGTGGACGGCTGGGAGCTCGAATACCTCAACGGCGAGCGGCTCCCGGCCGACGCCGTCGCGTAGCGCCGCCTAAGAGCCCGCGACAGCGGACGCCGCCTAAACCGCCGGGCGCGAACGCACCAGCGGCGCGAAGAACGCGGCGAGTTCCGCCGTCGCCGTCAACGGCAGAACGGTGGCGACGTACTGGTCCGGGCGGACCACCACCACAACGCCGCCGCGGTCCAGGCCGCGCAGCTCGAAGATGTCGGCGTTCGGGTCCGTGCCGTAGACCTTCTCCAGGTAATTCAGCTGGAACGGGCCCACGGCCGGCTTGAACACGGCCGGCACGGCACTGATGTCCACCCCGGTGTGTTCCTGCTGGTAGATGACCTTGACGTCGAACCAGGCGTCGCGGTCCAGGCCCACGGGGGTGGCGGCCAGCGGCGAGTCCGGCGAGTCGGCCAGCCAGTCCGCCAGGTCCGTGGTGGGCGACGGTGCACCGGCCACCGCGGTGTCGGCGAAGACATAGATCCGCCAGCGCCCGTCCGCCGCGGCCTGGTGCCCCAGGTGCAGCGGGTTGGTGTCGCAGACCCGCACCACCGGCGCGGACTTGAAGCGCTTGCCGATGGGGAATCCGGCGGCCAGTTCCTGGTGCTCCGGGCCGCCGACGATCATCGAGGGCTCGTACTGGGTCATAAACCCGGCCGGGAACTCCGCGGTGCTGACGTAGAAGTCCTCCAGCTGCGACGGGCTGTCGAACTCCTCCGGCTTCTTCGCCATCAGCGTCGACCACTCCTTGTCGAAGTCGATGAGGTTCTTCGCGACCACCTGCCGCTCGGCTGAATAGGTGGACAGCAGGGCCTCCGGGCTGCGGCCCTCCAGCACGTGCCCCAGTTTCCAGCCGATGTTGAACCCGTCCTGCATGGAGACGTTCATGCCCTGGCCGGCCTTGGCGCTGTGCGTGTGGCAGGCATCGCCGGTGATAAAGACCCGCGGGGTGCGGGTGCCGCGCTCCGCGGGGACGACGTCGTCGAACCGGTCGGTGAGCCGGTGACCCACCTCGTAGACGCTGTGCCAGGCGACGTTGCGGACATCGAGCGTATAGGGGTGGATGATGGCGTTGGCCTTGGCGATGATCTGTTCGATGCTGGTGCTGCGGACCGCGCCGGCGGCGCCGTGCGGGACCACGCCCAGGTCCACGTACATCCGGAACAGGTGGCCGCCCTCGCGCGGGATCAGCAGGATGCTGCCGCCCGTCCCGGAGGTGATGGCGCATTTGGTGCGGATGTCCGGGAAGTCGGTGTTGGCGAGGACGTCCATAACGCCCCAGGCGTGGTTGGCTTTGTCCCCGGCCATGGTGCAGCCGATCGCGTCGCGGACCTTGCTGCGGGCACCGTCGGCGCCCACCACGTACTTCGCCCTGACGGTGCGCTCGGTGCCGGCGTCGGGCCCGGCGGTGTGCAGCAGCGTCACGGTGACGGGGTACTCGCCGTCGCCCACTTCCAGGGCCTTGAACTCGTAGCCGTAGTCCGGCGTCATCCGGGTGGGCGCGTGGGCCATCACCTCGGCGAAGTAGTCCAGGACGCGCGCCTGGTTGACGATCAGGTGCGGGAATTCGCTGATCCCGGCGGGGTCGTCCAGGGTGCGGGCGGCGCGGACAATCCGGGACGGATCGGCGGGGTCCGGCTTCCAGAAGGCCATCTCGGTGATSCGGTACGCCTCGGCRRTGATCCGCTCGGCGAAGCCGAAGGCCTGGAACGTYTCCACGCTSCGGGCCTGGATGCCGTCCGCCTGCCCGATGGCCAGCCGGCCGTCCCGGCGCTCGACGATCCGGGTGGTCACGCCAGCGAACTGGGACAGCTGCGCGGCCGCCAGCATCCCGGCGGGGCCGGTGCCGACAATCAGGACGTCGACGGCGTCGGGCAGCTCGGCGGGCCGGTCCAGGCCGGTGCCGGCGGCCGGCTGGACCCGCGGGTCCCCCGATACGTAACCGTGGTGGTGGAAATGCACAGGGAACCTCACTTCGTTGTAGGGCCGGCTGGCGCCTTAGCACCGCCTGTTCGATAATTGAACATGTTGTTCTAATATCGAATCGCTGCATTGACTATAGGCTCCGCGGGATCGGGCGGGCAACTTTATTGTGGCCCCGCTCACAGGGCGACACACCGGCGGAGGCACCGCCGTCGTACCTCCGGGGGGAGGGAACGCCTAGGCCGGCCGGCGCTCGCGCCACAGCAGCGATATCACCAGCACCACGGCGCCGAGTCCGAGCATCACCAGGACCATCAGTCCCCAGTTGGCCTGCGTGACCCCGGTGCCGTAGAAGATGCCGATCAGCACGGTGGCGGTGATCGCGCCGAGGTAGCGGCAGGTCTGGAAGATCCCGGCCGCGACGCCGCGCTCCTCGAGTTTGGTGGAAAGGTACATGCCTTGGCTCGAGGCGATGCTGACCACGCAGTACGGCACGCCCAGCAGCGCCGTCATCACCAGCACCAGCGGGACGGCCAGGGACGCGGTCAGCAGCCACATGGTGGCCGAGGCCAGGATCAGGAGCACGACGCCGGCGATCAGCACCCGCCGGACACCGAACCGGTCGATCGCGCGGACCGCGGCCGGGGTGCCGACCACCGAGATAGCGGCGAGCGGCAGCATCAGCAGGCCCACGATCCCGGGGTCGTAGCCGCCGGYGGTCTGCAGCAGCTGGGGCAGGCCGAAGAACGCGAAATAGTAGATGCCGCTGAACAGCGCGAAGCCCAGGTAGACCAGCAGCAGCGGACGGTTCCGGCCCAGCAGCCGCAGGTCCAGGAACGGCGGATTAAAGCGGAGCTCGCGCCACGCGAACAGCACAGCCAGGACCAGCCCGGCCCCGAGCAGCCACCACCGGAACCCGGGCAGCACGTTCAGCAGGGCCATCATCACCAGCACCAGCGCGCCGATGAAGGCCCCGATGCCCGGCAGGTCCGAGTCGCGGAGCAGCTCCGCCACCCGGCCGTGCTCCCGTTTCGCGTCCGCCGGGGCGAACCGCCGCACCACCACCATGGCCGCGAGCGCCAGCGGGACGTTGATCAGGAACAGCGCCTCCCAGCCCACCAGGCTCACCAGCAGGCCGCCCACCACAGGCCCGATGGCGGCGGCCGAGGTGTTCGCCATCTGGATCCGGCCCAGCGGCCGCGTGGATTTCACGTTCGCCTCCCGGGCCAGCGCCGCCACCATCACCACGGCGCTGGGATACGCCGTCGCGGTCCCCAGGGCCATAAACGCCCGCGCCACGCAGARCAGCGCGAAGTTCGGCGCGAAGGGCGCCAGCGCAC
>NZ_JBFTNO010000240.1:0-4178 GCF_056397525.1 Arthrobacter sp. 05L45_2
TCTCTAGCCACGCCGCACCGTTCCCGCGGACCCCAGGTCCGTGGGAGCGGCGCATCACGTGGCCCGCAGTGCCTGTACCGATGACGTCCTCACCAGAAAGAACCTCCCATGCTTAGAGTTGCCGTCCCGAACAAGGGATCCCTGTCCGAAGCCGCCTCCGCCATGCTCGCCGAGGCCGGCTACCGCCAGCGCCGCGACAGCCGCGAACTGGTCATGGTGGACCCGGACAACGACAGTGAATTCTTCTTCCTCCGCCCCCGCGACATCGCCGTGTACGTCGGCCAGGGAACGCTGGACGTCGGCATCACCGGCCGCGACCTGCTCCTCGATGCCGAGGTCGAAGCAGAGGAACTGCTGCCGCTCGGATTCGCCGCCTCAACCTTCCGCTTCGCCGGCCCGGTGGGGGACTTCACAGCCATCGACCAGCTTGAAGGCAAGCGCCTCGCCACCAGCTACGACGGACTGCTGCGCGGCTACCTCGCCGGGCGCGGGATCAACGCCAAGGTGGTACGGCTCGACGGCGCCGTCGAGTCCTCCGTCCGGCTCGGCGTCGCGGACGCGATTGCCGACGTCGTCGAGACCGGTACCACGCTCAAGGCCGCCGGAATGGAAATCTTTGGCGAGCCGATCCTCCACTCCGAGTCGGTCCTGATCGGCCGCAAGGGCAAGCAGAACCCCGCCACCGCCGTGCTGATCCGCCGCCTGCAGGGTGTGCTGGTGGCCCGCCAGTACGTGCTGATGGACTACGACATCCGCAAGGAATTGGTCGAGCAGGCCGCCGCCCTCACGCCGGGCCTCGAATCGCCCACCGTGTCGCCGCTGCGGGACTCGGACTGGGTGGCCGTCCGCTCGATGGTGCCCAAGCGGGACACCAACCGGATCATGGACGAGCTGTACGACCTCGGCGCCCGCGCCATCCTGGTCAGCAGTATCCACGCCTGCCGGATCTAGCCGGGCCAGCCGTGCAGCCATCAACCTTCACCCCGCCCTTTGTCCGCCCAGCCCGGGAGCAGCCATGACCGTAGCCGTCCGCGTGATCCCGTGCCTGGATGTCGACGCCGGCCGTGTGGTCAAGGGAATCAATTTTGAGGGCCTCCGCGACGCCGGCGACCCCGTGGAACTCGCGCACCGGTACGACAACGGCGGCGCCGACGAACTGACGTTCCTCGACGTCACCGCGTCCTCGGGCAACCGGGAGACGACGTTCGACGTCGTCCGCCGCACCGCCGAGGAAGTATTCATCCCGCTGACCGTTGGCGGCGGCGTCCGGGGTGTGGCGGAGGTGGACAAACTGCTGCGCTACGGCGCGGACAAGGCCGCCATCAACACCGCCGCCGTCGCCCGGCCCGAAGTCATTGACGAGATCACCCGGCATTTCGGCTCCCAGGTCCTGGTTTTGTCCCTGGACGCGCGGCGCACCCGCCCGGGCTCCCAGCCAACACCCTCCGGGTTTGAGGTCACGACCCATGGCGGCCGGCAGGGCACGGGCATCGACGCGCTGGCCTGGGCGCGCGAGGCCGCCGACCGCGGGGTGGGCGAGATCCTGCTCAACTCGATTGATGCCGACGGCACCAAGGACGGCTTCGACCTCGAACTGATCCGGCTGGCCCGCGCCAGCGTCAAGGTGCCGCTGATCGCCTCCGGCGGCGCCGGCCGGCCCGAACATTTCCCGCCGGCCGTGGCTGCCGGTGCCGATGCCGTCCTGGCGGCGTCGGTGTTCCACTTTGGTCCGCTGGACATGATCGCCCAGGTCAAGGCCGCCATCCGTGCCGCCGGCTTCGACGTCCGCTAACCGGGTTTGTCCAAGCCAACCTTGCTAGTGCCTGGGCCCACGCCCGCAGGGTTCCCTGGCCGAGCTTGCGAGGTTAGGGAGCGGGTGGGGACTAGAGGCCGACTTCGGCGGACTGCAGCAGTGCGACGGCGTCGGGCTGGCCCTCGAACGTCACCAGCGCGTGGCGGGTGCGGCCGTGGGCGTGCATCAGGAGTTCGCCCGGTTCGCCGACGATGGCCACCGACACGGGAGCGCGTTTGGCAACATGCCGCGGACCGGACGGCCGCACCAGCACAATGCCCAGGTCCACGCCGCGGTACAGGATGGCGGCGCGTTTGATCAGTTCGTCCCAGAGGGCGTCCGAGTAGGCCTCATCCAGGGCGCGCGGTGCCCAGCGGTCCACGGCACGGCGGACGTCCTCGGTGTGGACGAAGTACTCGATGAGGTTCGAGCTCTCATCCAGGGCCTTGATCCGCATGGGGGAGAGCGCCGGGGGTCCGGCGCGGAAGGTGTTGACCAGCTTGGCGTAGGCGTCCGGGGTGCTGACCTCGGAGGCGAGCTCGGCCGTGGCCTGGTCGGAAGCTTTGGCCAGCCGCTTGAGCAGCAGCCCCAGTCCAACGCGGGCTTTGCGCTCCCGCAGGTACAGGTGCGCGGCGAGGTCGCGCGTGAGCCAGCCCTTGCAGAGCGTGGGGGAGTCCGGACCGGCCGCCAGCAAGGTTTCGGCCAGAACTTCTCGGGACGGATCGACGAAATGCATCACTTGTGAAACTAGCACGAGACGCCCGCCAGTGTGCACAGGAAGGGCCGTGGTTTTGGCCTCGGCGGGCTATTGGCGGCCATGTTAAGCGCGGGGCTGCACGCGCCGGGCGGCCCCGCGCGCCGAGGCACTAGACTTGTGGTGATGTCTGAGCAGCCTGCCCCCGCCCCCGTACCCTCGACCGCCGGTCCCGCGGACCCCGGGTCAGGGCACCCTGCCGGTCCTCTGCAGCCGGACCTGGCGGCGTCCCTCAAACGTGACAGCGCCGGCTTGGTGGCCGCGATCGTCCAGCAGTTCGACACCAACGAGGTGCTGATGCTTGGCTGGATGGACGACGAGGCACTGCACCGCACCATGACCACCGGGCGGGTCACGTTCTACTCCCGATCCCGGCAGGAATATTGGCGCAAGGGCGACACATCCGGCCACGTGCAGTGGGTCAAATCCCTCGCCCTGGACTGCGACGGCGACGCCCTGCTGGTCCGGGTGGACCAGGTGGGCGCCGCGTGCCACACCGGAACCCGGACGTGCTTCGACGGACGCGCGCTGGACGCCGTCGTCGGCCAGGCCGACTGAGCCGGCGCAGCAGCACACACCGGCACCCCACCAGCTTCAGACCAACCAGAACAGGCGGACTACGCAGCCATGCAGGACCTCGGAATCATCAGCCCCAGCCTGGAGGAGTTCCGGGAACTCGCCGGCCACAGCCGCGTCATTCCGGTCCGGCTGAAAGTCCTGGCCGACGCCGAAACCCCCATCGGGCTCTACCGGAAACTCGCGCAGGGCCAGCCGGGCACGTTCCTGCTGGAATCCGCTGCGGTGGGTGGCGCGTGGTCCCGCTACTCGTTCATCGGTGCCCGCTCCCGCGCCACGCTGACCACCAAGGACGGCCAGGCGCACTGGCTCGGCGAGCCGCCGGTGGGTGTGCCCCTCGACGGCAGCCCGGTGGACGCCATCCGCGACACGGTCCGCGCCCTGCACACCGACCGGTTCGACGGGCTGCCGCCGTTCACCTCCGGCCTGGTGGGCTTCCTCGGCTGGGAAACCGTCCGGCACTGGGAAAAACTGACCAGCCCGCCGGAGGATGACCTCGAGCTGCCGGAAATGGCGCTGAACCTGGTCACCGACATGGCCGTGCACGACAACATGGACGGCACCGTGCTGCTGATCGCCAACGCGATCAACTTCGACAACAGCTCCGAACGCGTTGACGAGGCCTGGCATGACGCCGTCGCCCGGGTCAAGAACCTGCTGGCCAAGGTCAGCACCCCGACGGAGCAGCCGGTGTCCGTGCTGCAGTCGGCGGCCCTGGACTTCGCCTCCAGCGTGCAGGAACGCTGGGACGAAAACGAGTACCTGGCCGCCCTGGACCGCGGCAAGGAGGCGATCGTCGACGGTGAGGTCTTCCAGGTGGTGATCTCCCGTCGGTTCGAAATGGACTGCGGGGCCGACCCGCTGGACGTGTATCGGGTCCTGCGGAACACGAACCCGAGCCCCTACATGTACATCTTCAGCCTCGAGGACGCMGCCGGCCGGCAGTACTCGATCGTGGGCTCCTCCCCGGAGGCCCTTGTCACCGTTACCGGCGAGGAAGTCATCACCCACCCGATCGCCGGCTCACGGCCCCGCGGCAAGACCATCGAGGCGGAC
>NZ_JBFTNO010000241.1:0-4141 GCF_056397525.1 Arthrobacter sp. 05L45_2
GCCCGGTACCGCTGTGGCAGCACGTGATGGTGGGCCGCAAGATTGTGGACCTGTTCGCCGGCGACACCAGTTTCGATGAGATCGCGCCCGCGGGCGCCGACGCCGACGTCGAGGACGACGGCGCTGCTGCGGCAGCCGACGGCGGAGGCCGGGGCGCCGGTGGTCACGCTGCCCGGGGCGCCGCTGCAGCCAGCTCCGCCGGCAGCGTGGCTTCCGGCACTGTCACCACCGAGCGGGCCGGCTACGAGGTCAATCCCGAGCTGCTCTCCATGGCCCGCGCCGAGAGCCAGATGAACTTTCGCGGCCGCTTCGGCCACGGCGGCCGCAACCAGCGCCGGCAACAACGCCAGCGGGATGAGGCACCCCAGGGCGGCACCCGCAGCCCGGTCCGGAAAGCCAGCCGGCCCCAGGTCATCGCCAGCCTTGACCGGATGGACCTGTTGCCCGCCATCACCTTTATTTTCTCCCGCGCCGGCTGTGATGCCGCCGTGGCCCAGTGTGTTTCCGCCGGACTGTGGCTGACCACGGAGAAGGAACAGGCCATCATCGCCCGGATGGTCGATGAGGCGGCCCAGGACATCCCCTCCGACGATCTCGACGTCCTCGGCTTCTGGAGCTGGCGCGACGGCCTGCTCCGGGGCCTGGCAGCGCACCACGCCGGCATGCTGCCCACCTTCAAGGAAGTCGTGGAGAAGCTCTTCGTGGAGGGCCTGGTCAAGGCCGTCTTCGCCACGGAAACCCTGGCCCTCGGCGTCAACATGCCCGCACGCTGTGTCGTCCTCGAGAAGCTGGACAAGTTCAACGGCGAGGCGCACGTCAACATCACCGCGGGGGAGTACACCCAGCTAACCGGTCGGGCGGGCCGGCGCGGGATCGACGTCGAGGGACACGCCGTGGTGCTGTGGCAGCCGGGAACGGATCCGGCCGCCGTCGCCGGCCTCGCCTCCCGCCGGACCTACCCGCTGAACTCCAGCTTCCGGCCCACCTACAACATGTCGATCAACCTCGTGGCCCAGTTCGGCCGGCCCCGGGCCCGCGAGATTCTCGAATCGTCCTTCGCCCAGTTCCAGGCCGACCGCTCCGTCGTCGGGTTGGCCAAGCAGGTGCGCAGCCGGGAGGAATCACTGGCCGGTTTCAGCGCCGCCATGAACTGCCACCTGGGGGATTTCACTGAGTACTCCAGGCTCCGCCGGGCCCTCAACGATGCCGAAAAGACGGCGTCCAAGAGCACCTCGCGTGCCCGGAAATCCCTCACCGAGGATTCGCTGAGCCGGCTTCTGCCGGGCGACGTGGTGGACGTGCCGTCCGGCCGCGCGCCTGGCCTCGCGGTCGTGCTCAGCTCCGATCACCACTCCCGCGAGCCGCGCCCGGCGGTGATGACCCTGGACAACCAGCTGCGGCGGATCGGGCTGCACGACGTCGAGGGCCCCCTGGCCCCAATCACCCGGGTCCGGATCCCCAAATCGTTCAACGCCAAGGTGCCAAAATCCCGCCGGGACCTGGCATCCTCCGTCCGGAACGCGGTCCGGGAAAACCGGCCGCCGGCACCGCCGAACCGCAACGAGGACTTCGGCCGTGCCGCGGCCCAGCCGAACATGGAGAAGAAGATCGCCGAATTGCGCCGCGAACTCCGGGCGCACCCTTGCCACGGCTGCAGCGACCGCGAAGACCATGCCCGCTGGTCTGACCGCTGGTGGAAGCTGCGCCAGGAGACCGACGGCCTGATCCGCCAGATCCAGGGGCGCACCAACACCATCGCCAAGACCTTCGACCGGGTCTGCGGGGTCCTGTCGAGTTACGGCTACCTGGAAACCTCCGATTCCGGCGTGATCTCCATCAGCGCTGACGGGCAGCGGCTGCGCCGGATTTACGGTGAGAAGGATCTGCTGATCTCGCAGAGTCTGCGGATGGGTGCCTTCGGTGACCTCGATGCCGCCGAAATCGCGGCGCTGGCCAGTGTGCTGGTGTACCAGGCCAAACGGGAGGACCGGGGCCTGCGGCCCAAGATGCCCAGCATCTCCCTGGAGTCAGCGGTGGACACCGTGGTGCGTGAATGGTCAGCCCTTGAGGATGTCGAGGAAGCCAACAAGCTCCCGCTGACCGGCGAACCCGAACTCGGCCTGGTATGGCCCATCTTCAAATGGGCCAAGGGCCGGCACCTGCAGGAGGTCCTCAGCGGCACCGACCTGGCCGCCGGCGACTTTGTCCGCTGGGTCAAACAAGTCATCGACCTCCTGGACCAGCTGGCCAAGATCCCCCAGTTGGACCCGCGGGTCGCCCGCCTCTGCGGCGAGGCGATCACCCTGATCAAACGCGGCGTCGTCGCCTACTCCGCTGTGGCCTGACCCCCTTCCCGAAACCCGGTTATCCCGGGCCGCCATCCACTTTTCCCATCCCACCGGGCCGGCCAGCCGCCGGACCCCCTACGAGGAGTTCTCCATCATGACTGCTTCACCAACCCCGGCCGCCGGTGCCCCGCGCAAAGTGACGCTGTACCGCAACGGTTCCGTCTACACCGCCGCGGATCCCTTCGCCTCGGCCATGCTGGTGGACGGCGACACCGTGGCCTGGGTTGGTTCCGAGCAGGCGGCCTCGTCCATTGCGGACTCCTCCATGGATGTCATCGACCTGCAGGGTGCCCTCCTCGCCCCGGGGTTCGTGGACTCCCACGTGCATCTGACGGAGACCGGCCTCGCCCTGGACTCACTCCGGCTTGGTGAGGTCCGCTCCGCGGCCGAGCTGCTCGACGCCGTCGCCGGCTCGACCGCGGAAGGCACGGTGCTGGGCCACGGCTGGGACGAGACCCTCTGGGACGACCAGACCCTGCCCAGTCGGGAAGAACTCGAGCGCGCGGCCGGGGGCCGCAAGGTCTACCTGTCTCGGGTTGACGTGCACTCGGCGCTGGTCGCCGGTTCCATAGCGCCGGCCACCAGTTTGGAAACCCTCGACGGGTACGACGCCGACGGCCATCTCAAGCGTGCAGCACACACCGCGGCGCGGCTGGCCGCCCGCGATCTGCCCGCCGACACGCTTCGCGGCTACCAGCAGGCGGCCCTGTCTGAGGCGGCTGCCAACGGCTACGTGGCGCTGGCTGAGATGGCGGCCCCGCACATCGGCGGCATCGAAGACCTGCAGCTGGCCGCCGGCTGGAATGCCGCCGGCCGTCCCGGGCAGGCTGTCCCGGAGGTCCTGCCCTACTGGGGCCAGCTCGCTGCTTCCGCTGACGAGGCCCGGTCCATCCTGGACAGCCTCGGCGTCGCCGTCCTCGGCCTTGCCGGCGACCTCAACATCGACGGGTCCATCGGATCCCGGACCGCGGCGCTGCGCGGCGACTACGCCGACGCCCCGGGGGAGCGGGGCAGCCAGTACCTCTCGGTGGACGAGGCCGCCGCGCACCTTGCCGCCTGTTCGGTGCTGGGCATCCAGGCCGGTTTCCACGTGATCGGCGACGCCGGGCTCGACGCCGCCCTCGACGCCCTGGACCGTGCCGCCGCCGAGGTAGGGGAACAGCGGGTCCGCGCCGCGGGCCACCGGTTCGAACACGTCGAGATCGCCGACGCGGCGGCTATCCAGCGTCTCGCCAAATACTCGGTGACCGTCAGCGCCCAGCCTGTCTTCGACGCGCTCTGGGGCGGCGGGGACAGCCTGTACGCGCAGCGGCTCGGAGCCCGTCACACGGCGATGAACCCGTTCGCGTCATTCTACTCGGCCGGCGTCCCCATCACCTTCGGCAGCGACAGCCCCGTCACCCCGCTCCGGCCCTGGTCCAGTGTGCGGGCCTGCCTGGAGCACCACAACGCCGCCGAGCAAATCTCTGCCCGGGCAGCCTTCCTCGGCCACACCCGGGCCGGCTGGCGGGCCGCCCGCTACCGCAACCCGATGGCCGGCCAGCTGGTCCCGGGCGCACCGGCCAGCTTTGGGGTCTGGGAAGTCGAAGAGCTTATGGTCCAGGTGGCCGACGGCCGGGTGCAGTCCTGGAGCACAGACCCGCGGGCCCGCACACCGCTGCTCCCGGCGCTGGACACCGGCGCCGATCCGATCTGCCTGCAGACSGTGCGSGACGGCGTCGAACTCTTCTCCAACGGCTCRCTCGGAGCCTGACCGGGACGGTGGCGTGGTGCACGCCACCGTCCCGGAAGGC
>NZ_JBFTNO010000242.1:0-4077 GCF_056397525.1 Arthrobacter sp. 05L45_2
GCTGGTGATCGGTTCGGTCGCGACGGTGGCGTCAGCGAACTTGATCGAGCGTTTGATGACGGTTTCGAAGACTTTGTCCCCGAACGCCTCGACGAGCCGGGCGATGACTTCGCGGCCGTGCAGGGTTCGGGCGTCGTACATGGTGGCGAGGACGCCGTCCACCTGGAGGCGCGGGTTCAGCCGGTCCTGGACCTTGTCGATGGTCTCGACCAGCAGCGCCACGGCGCGCAGGGCGAAGAATTCACAGATCAGCGGGATGACCACGCCGTGGGCGGCGGTCAGGGCGTTGACGGTGAGCAGGCCCAGCGAGGGCTGGCAGTCGATGAGGACGACGTCGTAGTCGTCTTCGACTTTCTTCAGGGCCCGGTCGAGGACCTGTTCGCGGGCAACTTCGTTGACCAGCTGGACTTCGGCGGCCGAGAGGTCGATGTTCGCCGGCAGCAGGTCCACGTTCTCGACGCCGGTCTTCTGGATGGCGTCGCGGATGTCCACCTTGCGGTCCATCAGCACGTTGTAGACGGTGAGGTCCAGTTCGTGCGGGTTGGTGCCCAGGCCGGCGGAGAGGGCGCCCTGCGGGTCGAAGTCGACCAGCAGCACGCGGCGGCCGTATTCAGCCAGGGCGGCTGCCAGGTTGATGGTGGACGTGGTTTTACCCACCCCGCCCTTCTGGTTGACCATGGCGATCACGCGCGCGGGGCCGTGGGATGACAGCGGCGCCGGCTCCGGGAATTCGCGGAGGGGCCGCCCGGTGGGGCCCATGATGGCGTCGTCCAGGTCGAGCTCGGTGCCTTCCAGAGTGGCTGAACCCTGTTCGCTGCTCACGTATCTATCCACACTTTCGATGACGGTGATGTTGTAGTGCCCGATCCTGTTGGCTGCTGTGTTCTGCCCACGGGCTGCCGGAGCGGATCGTTATTCCTCCCAAGGTTACAGGCCCCGACACGGTATTCGACGGACCTTGACAACCGCCGTTCCGCGCGCCTTGACCTTCTGGTAGAGGTCGAGGGTTGCCGCAAGCCGGGCCGGCAGGACGAAGAAAACCGCCCGGACGCGGGTGCGCGTCCGGGCGGTTTCAGTGCGTGCGGGCAGGTGCTCAGGCGTTGGCCGGAACGGGCCGTGCCGTCTCGCCGGCCGGCTGGGCGGCGGGCTGCTCGCTGGCGTGGCCGGCGATCATGGTCTGCTCGTTGAACGGCTCGGCGCCGGAGAGGACACGCTCAACCTGGCCGCCGTCGATCTCCTTGACCCACGTGCCGATCAGGACGGTGGCCACAGCGTTGCCGGTGAAGTTGGTCAGCGCCCGGGCCTCGGACATAAAGCGGTCGATGCCGACGATCATGCCGACGCCGCCGAGGAGCTCGGGGCGGTGCGCCTGCAGGCCGGCCGCCAGGGTGGCGAGGCCGGCGCCGGTGACACCGGCGGCGCCCTTGGAGGCGATGATCATAAAGACCAGCAGCGAGATCTGGGCGCCGAGGTCCAGCGGCGTGCCCATTGCGTTGGCGACGAACAGGGAGGCCATGGTCAGGTAGATGGCCGTGCCGTCGAGGTTGAAGGAGTATCCGGTGGGAACGGTCACGCCGACCACCGGCTTGGACACACCGAGGTGTTCCATCTTCGCGATCAGGCGGGGCAGGGCAGCCTCGGAGGACGACGTGGAGAAGATCAGCAGGTATTCGCGGCCGAGGTACTTCATCAGGCGGAAGATGTTGACGCCCGAGACCACCTGGAGCAGGCCGCCCAGGATCACGACGATGAACACAGCACAAGTGATATAGAAGGCGACCATAAGGGTGGCCATGCTGATGATGGCCTGCACGCCCGTGGCTCCGACGACGGCGGCGATCGCACCGAAGGCGCCGACCGGGGCGAGCCACATGACCATGATCAGGATGCGGAAGACCAGGGCCTGGCCGTGGCCGATGGCCTTCAGGATCGGGGTGCCCTGGGCGCCCATCTTCTGCAGTGCGAAGCCAACCAGGATGGCGGCGAGCAGGGTGGGCAGGACGGGGATGTCCGACGGGATGATGCCGAGCAGGAAGTCGACGGTGCTGTCCGTGGCGGCCTTCTTGTTGGGATCGTACGGGGCGAGCTTGAGCCCTTCACCCGGGTGGATCAGGTTGCCGACAACCAGGCCGATCGCCAGGGCGAAGGTGGACATAACGATGAAGTAGCCGAGGGCGAGGCCGCCGACCTTGCCCACCGTGGCGGCCTTGGCGATGGAGCCGATGCCGAGCACGATGGTGCAGAAAATGACGGGAGCGATCATCATCTTGATGAGCTTGATGAACCCGTCGCCCAGCGGCTTGAGCGACTTACCCACCTCGGGGAAGATCAGGCCCACCAGGGCGCCGAGGACGACGGCGACAATGACTGCAATGTAAAGGTAGTGGGACTTGTCCAGCCCCTTGCGCTTTTTGACCGGCGCCGCGGCGACTGCCGCTGACTCTCCTCGTTGAGAGGCCATGGTGTTCTCCTTGGATAGGCTGGACTGTGATGCGGCTTGGGGTTCGCATCACGTCCGTTCTGCGTGTTCCTCCATCATTGGGGATGAAGTGACGCGCATCACCGTTGCGTTCATATTGGTCATGGAGGGTGCTGATGATCCACCACTGGAGCATCGCGCGCAGGCTCTTTGTTGCCCACCTGCTGTTTATGCTGGCCCTCACCGCAGTTGTTGGCACGGCGACCTTTGTGGACGCCCGGGACCACGCCTATGACGAGGCCGGCCGGCGGATGGCCGGGATCGCCACGGCGGTGGCGGACAACCCCCTGGTCCTCGAGGCGGCGAGCGCCCCTGATCCCAGCGCCAGGCTCCAGCCCTACGCCCTGAAGGTCATGCGYGACGCCCGGGCGGACTTCATCACCATCATGGCGCCGGACCGGACGCGCTGGACCCACCCGCGCAACGAGGAGCTCGGGAAGCCGTACATCGGCTCGATCGATGCCGCGCTGCAGGGCCAGGTCTTTACCGAAATCATGGCCGGCACCCTTGGCCCGTCGGTGCGCACGATTGCCCCCGTCAAGGACGCGGACGGGCACGTCCGTGCGCTGGTGGCGGCCGGCGTCACAGTGGGGACGGTGGACGTGGCGTTTTCCGGCCGCCTGCCCGCCCTGCTGGCCATCGCCGTCGCCCTCCTGGCTGGCGGCTCCGTCGCGTCCTGGCTGCTGGGACGCTACCTGCGCCGGGTGACCCGGGGCTGGGGACCGGAACAGCTCGCGCAGCTCTTCGCGTACTACGAGTCGGTGCTGCACTCGGTCCGGGAGGGGGTGATCCTGATCGATCCGCGGGGCAAGGTGGTCATGTACAACGACCAGGCCGCCGCGCTGCTCGGGGTCCCGCCGCGCCCGGTCGACGGCGGTGCGGTGGCAAGCGGTCCGGCGGATGGCGGTGCGGCAAACGGCCGCGGACAGGGGGCCTTGGCCCTCGCGGAACTGCCCCTGGCCCCCAGCCTCAAGGAACTCTTCGAATCCGGCCGTACCGCGCAGGATGAAATCCACCTGACCGGCCCGCGGGTGCTGGTGGTCAACCAGGGCCCGGCTGTGGGGCCGCGCTCCCCCGCGGTCAGGCAACGCCTGGGATCGGCCGGTCCTCCGGTATACGGCACCGTCGCGACAATCCGGGACCGCACCGAGATCGAGTCGCTCGGCAGCGAACTGGAAACCATGCGGACCCTCTCCGACGCACTGCGGGCCCAGACCCACGAGCACGCGAACCGGCTGCACACCATCGTGTCCCTGATGGAACTGGGCCGTGGCGGCGAGGCCCTGGATTTCGCCACCAAGGACCTCGAGCTCAGCCAGCGCCTGACAGACGACCTCGTCAGTTCCATCGAGGAACCGGTACTCGGCGCCCTCGTTATGGGCAAGGTGGCGGAGGCCCACGAACGCGGCGTGGAGCTGACCCTCAGCACGGGCGGGTCGACGGCGGTCACCGGGCTGGCCGTCCAGGACCTGGTGGCCATCCTCGGGAACCTGCTCGATAACGCGATCGACGCGGCAGCGGACGCGCCCCCGCCCCGGCTGGTGGAGCTGTCAGTCGTAGCCGGGGACGGTGCCCTGGAGATCTCGGTGGAGGACAGC
>NZ_JBFTNO010000243.1:0-3974 GCF_056397525.1 Arthrobacter sp. 05L45_2
CCCCGGTTCGAACCGCACAAACGCACGCTGCCGGCCGGACCCAAACGCCAGGAACGGCACCCCTTCCCGTACATCATGATGGTGGCCCCGCTGATGATGGGTGCCGTCATTTTCGCCGTCACGCAGAGCCTGATGTCCATGGTCTTTATGCTGATGATGCCGCTGTTCATCGTGGGCCATTACGTGGACCAGAAAATGCAGGGCAAGCGCGACCGCAAGGAACAGCTCAAGGCGTTCCGCTCGGCGATGGCCGCGTTCCGCACCGATATCACCGCCCTGCAGAAAGTCGAACGCTCGGTCAGGCTGCAGGAGGCTCCGTCCGTCAGCGACACCGTGGACTCCATCTACAAACTTGGCCCGCTGCTCTGGACCCACCGGCCCGAGCACACCGGCTTCCTGGGCCTGCGCTTCGGCCTGGGCACGGCGCCGTCGCGGATCCAGTTCGAGGAACCGCAAAGCAACGAGACCGAGCCCGAGTACATGGCCGAGATCCAGGACTGCCTGGCGCAGTTCTCCAGCATCGAGGGCGTGCCGATTGTGTCCCAGCTGCGCACGGCCGGCTCCTTCGGCCTCGCCGGCCCCCGCGGCCTGGTGGATGACGTGGCCCGCGGCATGGTGCTGCAGCTGGTGGGCCTGCATTCGCCCGCAGAGGTGGTCCTGACCGGCATCACCTCGGCGCAGTCCAAGGACCGCTGGGAATGGCTTCAGTGGCTGCCGCATGCGGGGTCCGGCCACAGCCCGCTGGCCGGCGACCACCTCGCCGCCGGACCCGCCGGCGGTACGGCGCTGCTGTCCAAACTCGAGGACCTCATCGACCAGCGCGAAGCCGAGGCGAAGTCACCGCGCCCGGAACTGCGGCCCGGCCTGGCCCTCGAGGGCGGCGACGTCCCCGGACCGCAGCTGCCCACGGTCCTGCTGGTGGTCGAGGACGACGCCCCCGTGGACCGCGGACGCCTCACCAGGGTGCTCGAACGCGGGCCGGACTGCGGCATCCACGTTATGTGGGTGGCCACCTCCGTGCAGCAGCTGCCGGCCGCGTGCCGGGACTTTATGGCCGTCGACGGCGAACACGGCACCACCACGGGCCAGGTCCGGCTGGGCCGGCACACCTTCCCCGTGAGCTGTGAAAGCCTCGACGCCGGACTCGCCACCCAGCTCGCCCGGATGCTCGCGCCCGTCGTCGACGTCGGTAAGCCGCTGGAGGACGATTCCGACCTTCCCCGCGCTGTGTCCTACGCAACGCTGATCGGCAAGGACTTCCTGGACAACCCGCAGGCCGTCGCGGACCGCTGGAGCGAAAACAATTCCGTGCACAGCACCGCCAAGCCCAACCGCAAGGACAACGGCACCCTGCGAGCCCTGGTGGGTTCCAAGGGCATCGAACCGCTGTACCTGGACCTGAAGAACGAGGGTCCGCACGCCCTCGTCGGCGGCACCACCGGTGCCGGAAAGTCCGAGTTCCTGCAGTCCTGGGTGATGGGCATGGCGGCCGCGTACAGCCCGGACCGGGTGAGCTTCCTGTTCGTGGACTACAAGGGCGGCGCCGCGTTCGCGGACTGCCTGAACCTGCCGCACACCGTCGGCCTGGTCACCGACCTCTCGCCGCACCTGGTCCGCCGCGCCCTGACCTCGCTCCGGGCCGAGCTGCACCACCGCGAGAAGCTGCTCAACCGCAAAAAGGCCAAAGACCTGCTCGAACTCCAGCGGCAGGCGGACCCGGAAGCACCGCCGTACCTGATCATCATCGTGGATGAGTTCGCGGCCCTCGCCACCGAGGTGCCGGAATTCGTCGACGGCGTGGTGGACGTCGCCGCGCGCGGCCGCTCCCTCGGGCTGCACCTGATCCTCGCCACCCAGCGGCCCGCCGGCGTCATCAAGGAAAGCCTGCGCGCCAACACGAACCTGCGCGTGGCGCTGCGGATGGCCGACGTCGACGACGCGGTGGACATCCTCGGCGTCCCGACCGCAGCGTACTTCGACCCGTCCATCCCCGGCCGTGGCGCCGCGAAGACCGGACCCGGCCGGATCCAGGGTTTCCAGACCGGGTATGCCGGCGGCTGGACCACGGAGAAACCGCAACGCCCGCGGATCGACATCACCGAGATGGCGTTCGGGTCCGGTGCCCCGTGGGCGGCCCCTGCCCCCGAGGCCGCCGTCAAGGAGGAACCGGCGGGCCCCAACGACATCGCCCGGATGACGGCCAACATCATCAGGGCAGCGGACGTGCTCGCCATCGAGCCGCCGCGCAAGCCCTGGCTGGACGAGCTCGCCACCACCTACGACTTCTCCCGGCTGCCGAACCCGCGCACCGACGAGCGGCTCCTCCTGGGCGTGGCGGACGACCCCGCCCACCAGGACCAGCCCACGGTGTTCTACGAACCGGACCGGGACGGCAACATGGCCATCTACGGCACCGGCGGCTCCGGCAAGTCCGCTGCCCTGCGCGGCATCGCGATCGCCGCGGCCGTGACCCCGCGCGGCGGCCCGGTGAACGTCTACGGCATCGACTGCGGCTCCTCCGGCCTCAAGATGCTCGACGAGCTGCCGCACGTCGGCGAGATCATCAACGGCGACGACGTCGAACGCATCGGCCGGCTCCTGCGCTGGCTGCGGGACCTCGCCGAGGACCGCTCGGCCCGCTACGCCGAGGTCCGCGCCGCCACGATCGTGGAATACCGGAAGCTGGCCAACATGCCGGACGAGAAACGCATCTTCGTCCTGGTGGACGGTATGTCCGCGTTCCGCGAGGCCTACGAGTACAGCAAGCTCTCGGCCCTGTGGGACATCTTCCTGCAGCTCGCCACCGACGGCCGCCCGCTGGGCATCCACCTGGTGGTCACCGGCGACCGGCCGAACGCGGTCCCGGCGTCCCTGCTTGCCTCGATCCAGCGCCGGCTGGTGCTGCGGCTGTCCTCCGAGGATGACTACATGTCCATGGATGTGCCCAAGGATGTGCTGGGGGCCGGCACGCCGCCGGGCCGCGGCCTGCTGGGCAACCTGGAGGTCCAGCTCGCGGTCCTGGGCGGCAACTCCAACCTGGCCGTGCAGGCCCGCGAAGTGCATAAACTCCGCGAAGCCATGCTGCGCCAGGGCGTGGAACGGGCGCCGCAGATCGAACGCCTGCCCGACTCGGTGGACCTGGACGTGCTCCCCGCCGGCAGCCCGGACCTGCCGGTCATCGGCGTCGACGACGAGACCCTGCAGCCCGCCGAGATCCTCGCGAAGGGCCCGCTGCTGCTGGCCGGCCCGCCCGGTTCCGGCCGCACCGTGGCTCTGGTGACCCTCGCGTACGCCCTGCGCCGGTCCAACCCGGGCGTGGAGCTGATCTACCTCGGTGCCCGCCGCTCCGCGGCGGCCTCCCTCAAGCTCTGGGACCGTTCCCTGGTGGGGGTCGACGACGTCGACGAGGCCATCGACGAACTGATCGACTACGCGACGGGGACGCCGGGCAAGCTTGCGATCTTCATCGAGGGCCTGACCGACTTCAGCGACACGCTGGCGGAGTCCGGCATCGGCCGGCTGGTGGCGGCGTCCATCAAGGCCGATCAGTGGGTCGTGGGCGAATCCGAGACCTCCACCTGGTCCTCGGCCTGGTCGCTGGCGCAGCCGTTCAAGTCCGGACGCCGCGGCCTGCTGCTGAACCCCGGGGACATCGAGGGCGACAGCCTGCTCAGCACATCGCTGGGCCGGAYCAGCRSGGACTTCATYCCSGGCCGCGGCTACATCGTGGGCCGCGGCAAGGTCCGSAAGCTSCAGGTCGCGCTSCCGCCSGAGAACCGRAACTAGCCCCGCCGCCGTACTGGCCCGGCGGCGGGATGGGGAGTGCTGCCCATCGACAGCGTTTTCCGGGGCAGGGTAGGTTCTAGGTATTGGATCTTCCGGATCAGCCGGAGGCCGTTGGGGATGCCGACAGTGATCGGGTCCGGTGAACTAAGGAGATTGTCACATGGCTATGTGGGGCGCAGATGTTACTC
>NZ_JBFTNO010000244.1:0-3893 GCF_056397525.1 Arthrobacter sp. 05L45_2
GGCCGCTACTGCGGCCTGGGCGGTGATGACGGAGGCTTCGCTTGCTACGTCGATTTCGTGCCCGAAAGCGGGGACGTCGAATTCGTTGCCGATCTCGGTTGCGACTTTGGCAGACTTCTCGCCATCGAGATCCAAGATCACGACCGCCCACCCCTGACTGGCGTAGCGGCGGGCAGTGGTGATGCCGATGCCGCGCTCAGAGGTGGCCCCGGTCAGGACTGCGGTGCGCTGGTTGGTGTGGCTCATTGGTGCTCCTTGAAAACCTAGGGGGTATTGCGTTCGGCAGACAGAGCGACCCGCCGGTGTTACTCGTCGGCGAGACCGCCCTAATTTGCAGGGTGATGTGAATCACTGTAAGCCGACCGACTGTCAACAGTCAACTCTAGACATTGACTGTTGACACTGTTCATGACCTGCGTCACTATTGTTCGTGTCAGGTTTGTTAACAGTCGACAG
This sequence comes from Arthrobacter sp. 05L45_2, assembly GCF_056397525.1. Classification (NCBI taxonomy): domain Bacteria; kingdom Bacillati; phylum Actinomycetota; class Actinomycetes; order Micrococcales; family Micrococcaceae; genus Arthrobacter; species Arthrobacter sp. 05L45_2. Next base: position 457 of record NZ_JBFTNO010000244.1, read on the forward strand.
CGTCGGAGCCCCGGGCCCCTCGCTCATCGAAAGGGACGAAACTCCATGAGCAATGAAGCTCTGAAAATGCGGGGCCATGTACACGGCACCAAGGACGCCAAAAGGGTCGCCATTGGCTCCAGCGTCGGCGCAGTGATTGAGACGTATGACTTCATCGGTTTCGGCACCGCAGCGGCGCTGTATTTCGGAACGGCCTTCTTCCCCGGCAGTGACCCGGTGACCGGGACGCTGGCCGCATTCGCCACCCTCGGCGTCGGCTTTGCTGCCCGTCCGATCGGCGGCATCATCGGCGGCCATCTCGGCGACAAGCTCGGCCGCAAGCCGGTGCTGGTCTCCTCCCTTATTCTCATGGGAATTGCCACCTTCGTCATTGGACTGCTCCCCACCTACAGCCAGGTCGGCCTGCTGGCCCCCGCCCTGCTGGTGTTCGTCCGCATCGTCCAGGGCTTGGCCTTCGGCGCGGAATGGGGTGGCGCCATCCTGATGAGCTACGAACACGCGCCTTGGAAGTCGAAGGGCAAGTTCACAGGCATGGTCCAGGCCGGCTTCCCGGTCGGGCTTCTGCTGGCCAACCTGGTTTTCCTCTCGAGCGCACAGCTCGGCGGCGAGCTGACCTGGCGCATCCCGTTCCTCGCCAGCATCGTGCTGGTGATCGTAGGCCTGATCATCCGTTCCAAGGTCCCCGAGTCCCCGGTCTTCGATGAGGTCAAGGACTCCGGCACCATCGTGAAGTCCCCCATCGTGGAGGTCATCAAGACCGACTGGCGGAACATCGTCAAGGGCATCGGGCTGCGCATTGCAGAGACCGCCGGCTACGCCGTGTCCATCACCTACATGATTTCCTACCTGAACGCCCAGCACCTGGCGGACAAGACCCAGACCCTGCTGGCCCTGTGCATCGCCTCGGCAATCGGCATCTTCGCCACCCAGGCCTGGGGAGCGCTAACCGACCGGATCGGCCGGCGGCCCCTCTATGTGTGGTCCTGCGCCTTCGCCCTACTGTTCGCGATTCCGATGTTCCTCTTGGTCAACACGGGAATGTTCTTCTTCATTATCGCCACCCTCGTGATCTCCTACGCCGTCTGCCAGAACTCACTCGCCGGCGCCCAGGGCGCGTGGTTCCCCGAGCTGTTCCGGGCCAACACCCGCTCCTCCGGGGCTTCGCTGGCCTACCAGATTTCGGCCACCGTCTCCGGTTTCACCCCGTTCATCACCACACTGCTGTTCGTGAGCTTCGGCTGGATGGGCCCGGCGCTGCTGTTCGCCTTCTACGCAGCCATCGGCCTCTTGGCCGCCATCAACACCAAGGAAACCTGGGGCAAGCGTGAGCGCGAGTTCGCTGACGAAGCCACCAAAAGCACCCCCAACATGGTGAACGTTTGATCACCGCAACGACCCAAACGAAATCGGAGCTAACAATGCCAACACTTACCGCCGAGCGCGTGGACCAGGACCGCGTGACGAAGATCAGCGCCGCGGCCTACCGGATACGGCACCACGCCCTCAACATGGGGGAGGTGCAGGGACAGGGCTACGTGGGCCAGGCACTCGGCGCAGCGGACATGCTCGCCACCGTCTACGCGGACCAACTGAACTTCCGCGCCGAGGACCCGCACTGGGAAGCCCGCGACCGGTTCCTGCTCTCCACCGGCCACTACGCCATCGGCCACTACGCCGCGTTGGCCGAGGCCGGAATCGTGCCCGTGGAGGAACTGGAGACCTACGGCTCCGATGACTCACGCCTGCCCATGTCCGGGATGTCCACCTACACCCCCGGCATGGAAATCTCCGGCGGCTCCCTGGGTCACGGCCTGACCATCGCCGTCGGCATGGCCCTGGGACTGCGCTACCAGGGCTCAAACGCCCGAGTGTTCAACTTCCTTTCCGACGGGGAACTGGACGAAGGCTCCACATGGGAGGCCGCCATGGGGGCCCACCACCACGAGCTCGGCAACCTCACCGCGATGGTGGACATCAACGCCCTGCAGGCGGACGGCAAAACAGATACCGTGCTGCGGACCGAACCAGTGACGGAAAAATGGGAAGCGTTCGGCTGGTACACCCAGCGGGTAGACGGGAACGACGTCAGCGCGCTGCTGGCGGCATTCGACAACGCCGCCGCCCAGGCCGCCGCCGTCGGACGCCCCTCAGTAATCCTGTGCGATACGAAGGTCGGCCGCGGCGTTCCGCTGCTCGAGAACCGCGAAAAGGCGCACTTCATGCGCATCGAAGAACACGAATGGCAGACCTGCCGCGAACAACTCACCGCCGGCTACGAAGGAAAGGCTTCAGCATGAACACCACCACCGAGGCCCCCGACACCAGCACAGCCGCCAAGCCGAAGCTGAAGACCTCGGCGATGATCGCGTCCTTCGCGGACGCCGGCCAGAAGACCGACTCCGCACCGTTCGGGCACGCCCTGGTCAAGGCCGCGCAGGAAAACGACAAGATCGTGGGCCTCACCGCCGACCTGGGCAAGTACACCGACATGCACATCTTCGCCCAGGCCTTCCCGGAGCGGTTCTTCCAAATGGGCATGGCCGAACAGCTCCTCTTCGGCGCAGCCGCCGGCTTCGCCGAAACCGGGCTTGTCCCCTTCGCCTCCACCTACTCGGTGTTCGCCGCCCGGCGTGCCTACGACTTCCTCTGCTTGGACAGCGCCGAACCGAACCTGAACGTAAACATCGTAGGCGGCCTCCCCGGACTGACCACAGGGTACGGGCCCAGCCACCAGGCCACCGAGGACATGGCTATCTTCCGTGGTATGCCCAACCTGACCATCGTGGACCCCTGCGACTCGATCGACATTGAACAAGYCGTCCCCCAACTGGCGGCCAGCGACGGCCCGACCTACCTGCGCCTGCTGCGCGGCAACGTCCCTACCGTCCTCGACGAGTACGGCTACACCTTCGAACTTGGCAAGGCCAAGGTTCTGCGTGGCGGCAACGACGTCGTGTTCATCTCCTCCGGCCTGATGACCATGCGCGCCCTTCAGGCCGCCAAGGCACTTGCAGCCCACAACGTTGACGTCGCGGTCGTCCACACCCCGACCATCAAGCCGTTCGACGCCGAAACGGTCCTCGCCGAGATCAACACCGACCGCCTCGCCGTCACGCTGGAAAACCACTCTGTTATCGGCGGCCTGTTCGAAACGGTGGCCTCCGCCGTCGTCACCGCAGGGGTGGGCAAGCGCGTGGTTCCCGTGGCGCTGCCGGACCAGTTCCTCGACGCCGGCGCCCTACCCACCCTGCATGACCGCTACGGCCTCGCCGTGGACCGCATCGTCGCCAAAGTCCTCGCCGAACTCAGCTGACCGCCCGGGATTGGCTGCTCAGAACTCAGAAAGCACGGCCCCGGCGCCCGCCGGAGCCGTGCTTTCTGCCGTATCATCAAACAACCAACTGTAAACAGTCGACGTATAACACTGAGGACGGGCC
>NZ_JBFTNO010000245.1:0-3844 GCF_056397525.1 Arthrobacter sp. 05L45_2
GCCTACTTCCGCTTCCCCGGCCGCAGTTTCCTTTTCGGACTTGTGCTGGCCACCATGATGCTTCCGGGTGCCGTCACGATGGTCCCGCAGTACCTGATTTGGAAGAACCTGGGGGTTCTTGGCACCTGGATTCCTCTCTTCGGAATGAACCTATTCGGCTCGGCCTTCTACATTTTCCTGCAGCGGCAGTTCTTCCTCGGGCTCCCCCGCGAACTGTTCGAGGCGGCCCGAATCGACGGGGCCAGCTACTTCGGACTTTTCCGGCGGATAGCCCTGCCGCTGTCCATCCCGTCGCTGGTGGTGATCTTCATCTTCGAGTTCCAAGCGAGCTGGAACAATCTTCAGTCCGCGCTAATCTACCTGAACGCCGGTTCCGTCGAAGGCTTCACCGCGCCCTTGGGGATCGCCTACGCGATGACCAAGTACAGCCCCACCAACGGCGGCCAGGGCGACTACCAGTACGTGATGGTCGCAACGCTGCTCATTACATTGCCGATGCTGGTCCTGTTCGCCTTTGGCCAACGTCATTTTATCGAGGGCGTAGCCACAGAGGGCAGGAAAGGCTGACAAGGGGCCTGGGATAAGCGAGGGTGGACCTCGGAGACTACCGCGGAGTTGCCCCACCGGAGCCCGGCACCAGCTGTATACGAAAAACCATCGACACCTTTGCAACCGGCACCTACCGTGGTGCCATGGACATACGACCGACGAACGACCCACCTGATCCGGACCACGCAACCGCCGGCGATGAGGTGCCGGCCGATGCATTTTCCCCGGTGGTCGACCCCGATCTCACACCGGGCCCCTCTCCCGACGAGAAGCAGGCGCAGAGCCCGCATGACGAGGAACAGGCATAACAACTGCAACGGGCGCGGGGCGCTGCCTTTAGCCGCGCCGCCCTAGTCAAAGTGCGTGGTGACTTTTCCTCCGCCCGCGGATTCGACGACGGAAGCTGCTACATCGCGGAGCTTCAGGTTGCGGTGGTTCGAGGCAGACTTGATTAGATCAAACGCCTCCTGTTGCGTGCACCGGTTCTGCGCGATGATGACGCCAACAGCCATGTCGATCACCGTGCGCGACGTCATCGCCAGCCGCAGGCTCTCGGCTGCTTGGCTGTGCTGAGAGAGCAACACCGCCAATCTCAGGCCCTTGGAGGCTTGAGAGACGAACTCCTGGGCAAGGTTTACCGCTCCGCCGCCAAACGCGTTGGCTTTTTCCGAATAAAGGTTTAATCCCGCGCGGACCGTGTTGTCAGGGAGGTGAAACGGGACGGCGAGGATGGATCTGATGCCGTTAGCGGTGGCAATGGCGTTGTAGTTCGGGAAAGTCTCGTCACCGGCCAAGTCTGGAATGTGGACCAGCAATTGCCTGCGGCTGGCCATCAAACATGGTCCCTCATCGAGCTGGTACTGCAGCTCGTCGAGCTTGAGTGCCTTTTCACCGCTGCTGGCCACCGTTCCCGCCGAGCCGTGACGTAACAACGTAATTCCGCAGAACACCTCATTGCTGCCCGAGGACAGATTGGCAGCGGCATAACAGGCAAGCTCATCGAGGAAATCCGCAACATCCTGAGTCGCCAGGAGCAAGTCCTGAATTTCCGCGACCACCGGTTCCCGCCGGTCGTCGATCGGGCCGGGCATACTCGTCGGTTCCATACCTAACTATGTACCCCTCTAAGACCGGGCGGGCTACCCCGCGGACCTCAAGACCGGCACTCCGCCTGCGCCGACCGGACCCTGGATGCTGGACCCCGCCCCCACAACGCACTGTGGGCTACGAGTGTGACCTAAGTTACTTCCGCGTACAAAAGTGGTGCCCTACGATATTTTTTGGGTCAAGGCGCGGCCCGTTCGTTTTTCGTAGAGAGCTTCAGATCTATGACTACCGGCAAACTCAGCGTCACGATCTCAGTGGACCTCGACGCTTCGACTGTCACGATCCGCCCGGTTGGCACGCTGACCACGCGCAACATCCAAGTCCTCCTCACCCTTCGCCACCGGGCTGAGCGCGTCCTCCCCCAGTGCGAGGTCGACCTTGACAGCAGTCAACTTCGGTACGACGCGGCGGGCACCCTGGACGCCCTGGCCAGCTCTGGACTCCATCCGGGCGCCATGCGGCACAGCGGCAGCAACAGGTCTCAGCCCACCCTGAGGCAGGCCGCATGAACGCCATCCGTACAAGCGCCTGCGACCGTACCGTGCACTCGTATACCGGTTGGGCCGCCCTGCCGCCGCGCGAACTGACCGCACTACGACAAGCTGCGCTCACTGCGAACGGCACAGAAAACCCGGCTCTGGTATCTGAGCTTCTCGCACTGATCGACCGGGAATTAGCCAAAAGGGGGCCGAGACTCCCCCGCTCCCCACACCGGCTCTAACCGCGCCCCAGGCACCTGAAGATATGGCCGTCCATTGGGGGACGGCCATATCCCGGGAACCGCAACGCTGCATTTACGCATTCAAAAGCAGCCGCACCGTGGCCACCCCACGAGATCGCGCGGGAGATAACGGGCAACATACCGCTCCGAGCTGCCGCCTTGGACGGCGTGGGCAGGCCGAACACCGCGAACAGGGACCTGCATCGATGCGAAGCCGGCCCTACGGTATTGGTTGCCGCGGCCGCAGCGTCCGGGTAGATTTCAAGGAGTTCGCTCCTCAGTGGAGGCCAGCCGCAGCCTGGCCGGCCCTCGGCGCCTTCCGGCGTTGTTCGATCGGACCGCATTCTCGGGTACTTGATGGAATTCTCAGCATGAACAAAAACCGCCTCGAGGCCTTCAGCGACGGCGTGCTCGCCATCATCATTACGATCATGGTCCTGGAGTTGCGGGTACCCCTCGAGCCGAGCTGGGCGGGATTGGCGGACGTGCTGCCCACGTTCTTGAGCTATCTCCTAAGCTTCATATACGTGGGGATCTACTGGAACAACCATCACCACATGATCCACCTCGCTGAAAAGGTCAACGGATCCATCCTGTGGGCCAATCTGCATCTTCTGTTTTGGCTGTCCTTGTTTCCATTCACCACGCGCTGGATGGATGAGTTCGTTTTTGCTCAGGTGCCAGTATTGGTTTATGGACTCAATTTGTTCTGTGCCGCCGTCGCCTATTTTGTTCTGCAACAGTCTCTGATCCGCCAACAGGGGCACGAAGGCGCCCTCTCACGAGCCGTGGGGCGCGATTGGAAAGGCAAAGCCTCACCCCTGATCTACCTCCTTGGCATGGCTTTAGCGACGCTGCAACCGTTGCTGGGCCTCGGGCTCTATACCGTTGCAGCCCTGCTCTGGCTGGTTCCGGACCGCCGTATGGAGCATGTCCTCAAGACCACGAGCCAGGCCTAACTGCTGAACGAAAAAAGCCATGGCGTCGACGATCAAAAATAGGTCCCCTGTCCTCCGCTCGTCCTTATCCTTGCGGCGACTTTCGCACGACGGCTGTCCCGCCATCAGAGCAGCCAACTGGAAACCGTTCACGAGCGTATTCCATTCATATAGGTCTTTACGACGTCGACCTCCCGATGGAAAGCTGGCGCCATGCGGAACCTCATTTTCGCCATGAACGTGACCCTCGACGGCTATATCGCCGCACCTGGCGATGACATCGGTTGGGGCGTGCAAAGCGACGAGCTCTTCCAGTGGTGGCTGGACGTGGAGCTGGCCAACAGCCTGTCCCTGTACGGGCGAAAGCTCTGGACCGTCATGAGTTCCCACTGGCCCACCGGCGACCAGCAGCCCAACGCCACCTCCGCGGAGATCGAATTTGCGCGGAACTGGCGGGACACACCGAAGGTGGTGTTCTCCTCGACGATCGACACGGTCAACTGGAATGCCCGCCTGGTCACCCGCGACG
>NZ_JBFTNO010000246.1:0-3837 GCF_056397525.1 Arthrobacter sp. 05L45_2
CTGCCACAGCGGTACCGGGCGGTGCTCGGAGACGATTACGTCGGTCTGGCCGCGAACGGTGTCCAGCCAGGCACCGAATTCCTCGGCGTTGGAGACCGTTGCGCTCAGCGAGGCGACCTGCACTTCGCTGGGCAAATGGATGATGACTTCTTCCCAGACGGCACCGCGGAAGCGGTCGGCGAGGTAGTGCACCTCATCCATCACAACGAACCCGAGGTCGTCGAGGGTTTCCGAGCCGGCGTAGAGCATGTTGCGAAGCACTTCGGTGGTCATCACCACCACCGGCGCCTCGCCGTTGATGCTGGTGTCGCCGGTTAGCAGGCCCACCTGCGAAGCGCCGTACTTCTCGGCCAGCTCGGAGTACTTCTGGTTGCTCAGCGCTTTGATGGGGGTGGTGTAGAAGGCCTTGAGGCCGCGCTGGAGGGCCAGGTAGATGGCGAATTCGCCCACGATGGTCTTACCAGCGCCGGTGGGCGCGGCAACGAGCACTCCCCGGCCGGCCTGCAGGGACAGGCATGCCTCGCGCTGGAAGGGATCGAGATCAAACGTGAGGGTGCGGGTAAATCCGCCCAGGTACGTTTTGGCTTCGGCGGCCCGCTCGGCGCTGGCGCGGTAGCGCTCGGACGGCGATTCCGGCCCGGGTTGTGACGACATGTTTCCAGCCTAATGGGCGGAAGGCTACAGATTCTCCAGCTCGGAGCTGGGAGTCGCCTGGTCTGCTGTGGCTTCGGTCTCGGCGGCCACCTTGGCGGCACGCTTCTCCCGCCGCCGGTCGTTCAGAAGGCAGAGCCCGATCGCGGTGAAAAACAGCACCAGCATGGGGACGGCGAGGTAGAACATGCTCATCGCGTCCGCTCCGGGGGCGGCCATGGCGGCGAAAAGGCACACCAGGAACACCGTGATCCRCCAGCTCTTGAGCAGCTGCTGGCCCTTGATCAGTCCGGCGAGGTTCAGGCCGAACAGCACCACCGGGAGCAGGAACGCTATGCCGAACGCGAGCAGGAGCCGCAGCACAAAGGACAGGTACACCTGGGCGCTGATGAAGTTGGAGCCGCCGGACGGTGTGAAGTCGGTCAGCACCCGCACCGCGTTCGGGAGGACCAGCCAAGCCAGCAGGACACCGCCCACAAACAACGGGACGGCGGCCGCGACAAAGGACAGGGCCAGCCRACGTTCCTTTTTGTGCAGACCAGGGACAATGAAGGCCCAGAGCTGGTAGAGCCAGACGGGGCTCGCCACGATCAGGCCCAGGAACACGGACACTTGGATCATCAGGTCGAAAGAGCTCGCCACGCCGTCGAAGTTCAGCGACGCCTGCCGACCCTCATGCAGGTTCAGGTCGCGGATCGGTTTGATCAGTGCGGCCAGCATGGGCTGGTAGACAACGAACCCGGCGACGGTTCCGAGGACGACGGCGATCGCTGACTTAAAGAGCCGGTTCCTGAGCTCTTTGAGGTGATCGAGGAGGGCCATCCGGCCCTCGGGGTTCGATCGGCGGTTCATGGTTACTGCCATGTGGTTCTAGGCGCGGTTCGGCGGCGGAACGTCAGTTCCCTCGCCCGGGCGGCTCTCGGTGCCGTTGGACCGGGGGTGGTTCACAACTTTGCCCTCGACCGCGTCCGGATCAGCCTTCGCCTCGGGCGTGCCGTCCTTTTTCATTTCGCGGACCTCGGATTTGAAAATCCGCATCGACTGGCCCAGGCTGCGGGCCATTCCGGGCAGCTTGGGCGCCGCGAAGAGCACCAAGGCCAGGACGATGATGATGATGAGATGCCAGCCTTCAAGCCTCATGCCGGGTGGTCCTTTCGTTTGTGTACATCCTATGTCTAACGGAGATCGATGTCGCGCAGCGCCTGTGGCTGGCCACGGTCCGTTTTGCGCCGGATCCGGCGTAACCTCCGGGCTTCCTGCCGGGCGGCTTTGGATGCATGGTAATCATGACGCATCGACGCAGGCTCGGCAAAAACGGCAGACCCGGGGACGGCGTGCGCGCCGGGCCGTTGACCGGCGTCGATGTCATCCGAGCCTACGGACTCGACATGAACAACGGCTGAACTGGCGGTTCGGGGGCCGGCAGCGAAGTCGGAGAACCGATCCCCTGCCTCACCAAGTTCCTTGACGGTGGCCATGAATTGCCGGAAGAGCCGCACGCCGAGCACACCGAAGAAGAGCAGCGTCAGGGCGACGAGCGCTATCCAAATTACGATCCAGGACCACCAAGGCATGCTGATCAGTCTAACCGGCGGGCGGCCGGCTCCCCGTACACCGCAAGGGCCGCGTCGAGCCATTCACGTACCGTGTCTGCCAGGGACGCAGGCTGCAGGATGCGGACGGCGCCGCCGTGCTGGGCCACGAACATCGGCAGCCAGTCTGCGCTGCCAAAGCGGATTTCCGCCAGGGTGTTGCCATTTGGAAGCGGCGCGGTCCGCTCGGCGTAGTACTCGTCAGCCAGCCCGGCACCTTGCCGGGTCAGTTCGACCACCACCACGGCGTCGTCGTCGTTCGGGGTAAACAGCTTTACGGGAAAACCGTCGGCCGGGCTGGCGGCGGAGGACACCGGACGACCGTTGGGCTCCAGGCTCCGGATCCGGTCCAGCCGGAAGTTGCGCAGGCCCTGCGCCGAGTGGCAGTACGCCTCCAGGTACCAGGTGCTGTCCATCGAGTAGAGCCGCAACGGGTCGATATCCCGGTCGCTGACCGTGTCCCGCTGCGGGGACAGATAGCTGAGCCGCAGCTGGGAACCGTTACGGATCGCCGTGCGGGCGGTCTCCAGGGTGCCCGAGTCTTCCGGTGCGACCTCGGGTCCGGAGACGGCGGCAGCCTTCAGGCCCTCCTCGCCGGCGGCGGCCATCAGTTTGAGGGTCACCGACTCCAGCGTGCCGCCCTCGGCGATGCCGGGAAGGCCGTTGAGGGCCTCCAGCCCGGTGAGCAGGGCGCAGGCTTCGTCCACCGTAAAACGGACCGGCCGGTTGAGGTCCAGGTCCTCCATGATGTAAACGTGGTCATCGTCCCAGCGGATGTCGAGGAGATCGTCGGGGTAGCCTTCGGGCAGCCCGGAACAGATCAGGATGCGCAGGTCCTCTTCAAGTTCCTTGCGGGTAATGCCGAAGCGCTCCGCCACGTCGCTGATGTGCAGGCCCTGGTTGTGGACGAGGAACGGCACCAGCTGCAGCATCCGCTTTAGCTGGTCCTCGGAGGTGCGCTTGCGCGACCGCTTGGCGGGTCCTGTGCGCGGGAAGTCGATGGCCGGGGCCGGCTCTGCCGCGAATGCCGCAGCGGAGGCCAGGCGCCGGCGGACAGCGGTGTGCAGGTCGGCGGGCGCAACAACGACGGCTTTGGGGCCGTAGGAGGCGAGTTCCTGGGCGAGGGTTTCGAGGTCCCGGTACGGTACCGAGAGGCGGTCGAAGCCGTCGCGGGCCGGGCCGGCCTGCCCGGCGTCGGCCGTCCTGTCGAACGGTGCTGAGTGGCCGCGCAGGCCGAGCAAAGCGCCGGCGGCGACGTCGACTACTGCGGACTGCACGGGTAGCTCGGGGAGCGTGGCCAGCTGGTCCCGGACGTTGAACGTCGACGGCGGGGTGAAGTTCTCTTGCTCGCGGACGGTGACGGCGGAGGTGAAGCGCGAGAGCCGGAAGAACCGCCGGTCGCCGCGGGCCCGGTCGTGGCCCACCAGGTACCACTGCCCGAAGCGGCTGCCGAGGCCGCACGGCTCGACAATCCGTGTCTCTTCCCGGCCGGTGCTGCCGGCCAGGTAGCCGAAGGTCACGGGGTGCTGGGCGTGGATGGCGGTCACGAGGTCTTCGAAGGCCTGTCCGGCGGGGCGGATGCGCGGCTGGACGC
>NZ_JBFTNO010000247.1:0-3790 GCF_056397525.1 Arthrobacter sp. 05L45_2
GGGCCGCCGTCGTGATTCTCCTGCTGCTGCTCGTTTGAACGCCGCGGTGGGAAGATGGAATGGTGATCCCCGATGATGACCGCGCCCTGGTCCGCAGCACCGAACTGACGAGGTTCCGGCTGGCCCCCAACCCCGGCCCCATGAGCCTGCACGGCACCAACTCCTACGTCGTGGCGGCGCCCGGTTCGAGCCGCGTGGTGGTGGTTGACCCGGGGCCGCTTGATGAGGACCACCTGCGGGAACTGATGCGCTACGGCGCCGTCGAACTCGTCCTGATCACGCACCGCCACGCCGACCACACCGCCGCCTCCGCGCGCTTTGCCGAACTCACCGGGGCGCCGGTCCGCGCCGCCGACCCGGCTCACTGCCACGGCGGGGAGCCGCTGCGGGCCGGGGAAGTCCTGCACGCCGCCGGGGTCGAAATACGGGTCCTCGCGACGCCGGGCCACACTTCCGATTCCGTCTGCTTCCACCTGCCCGCCGACGGGCCCCACGGTGCGGTCCTTACGGGCGACACCATCCTCGGCGTCGGCACCACGGTCCTGGACTACCCGGACGGGAAGCTGGGGGACTACCTCGACTCCCTGGACCGGCTTGAAGATCTGGGCCCTGCCACCGTCCTGCCGGCTCACGGACCCCTGCTTCCGGCGCTCGACAGCATCGTCCGGGCCTACCGCGACCACCGGCAGGACCGGCTCGGCCAGATCCGGGCCGCGCTGGAGGAACTGGGTGCCGAGGCCGGGGTGCAGGAAGTGGCTGACGCGGTGTACGCCGCCGTCGACCCGGCAGTCCGTCCGGCGGCGGAACTCTCCGTCGCCGCACAGTTGGACTATCTGCGCTCCGTTCCGCCGAGACGGTAGGGTTGGAACCATGCGTATCGCCCGGTTTGTAGTCGATTCTGATCCCATGTACGGCATTGTTGAAGGCCAGCCCGGCAGTGAGGAAATCACTGTCATCAACGGTGACCCCTTCTTCCACGGTGTGGAGCGGACTGCCGTCAAGCATAAGTTGGAGGACGTCCGCCTCCTGGCCCCCATCATCCCGCGCAGTAAGGTGATCGGCGTCGGACGCAACTTCGTGGAACACGCCCACGAGCTGGGCAACGAGGTGCCGGCGCAGCCGCTGCTGTTTCTCAAGCCCAACACCTCAGTGATCGGGCCCAACGATCCGATTATCCTTCCCGAGTTTTCCGAGGAGATTTCCTTCGAAGCAGAGCTGTGCGTCGTGATCGGCCGCATCTGCAAGGACGTACCGGAGGAACGGGTCGACGACGTCGTCTTCGGCTACACGTGCGGCAACGACCTCACGGCGCGCGACGTCCAGAAAACGGATCTGCAGTGGGCCCGTGCGAAGGGCTTTGACACCTCGGCGCCGCTCGGCCCGTGGATCGAGACGGAACTGGACACCGAGGACCTGAAGATCCAGGGCCGGCTCAACGGCGACCTCCGGCAGGACGGCAGCACCAGCCAGATGATCCGCGGCGTCCGCGAACTGGTTTCCGTCGTCTCGCAGGCGTTCACCCTGCTCCCCGGCGACGTCATTATGACCGGCACCCCGGCCGGCGTCGGCCTGGTCGAAGCCGGCGACCGCTTCGAGGTCGAGATCGAAGGTATCGGCCGCCTCTCCAACCCGGTGGTCCGCCGCTAGCCGGTACCGCAACAGGGAAAGCCGCCAGGACGGCCGCACCGTGGATCCCGCACTGTGGATCCACGGTGCGGCCGTCCTTTTTCGAGCCGAAAGCGGCTCGGTGCACGCGGTAAAGTTGGTATCACTATGACTACTCCCACCGCACCCGACGCCGTCTCCAGCACTGCCACCACGGAACTGACCCGTGAAGCCACCCGCGAAGTCACTGCCGAAACCCCTGTCCGGGTCCGGTTCTGCCCCTCGCCGACCGGCACCCCCCACGTCGGCTTGATCCGCACGGCCCTCTTCAACTGGGCCCACGCCAAGCACACCAAGGGCACGTTCGTGTTCCGCATCGAGGACACTGACGCCGCACGTGACTCGGAGGAGAGCTACCAGCAGCTGCTGGAGGCACTCAAGTGGCTGGGCATCAGCTGGGAGGAAGGCGTCGAGGTGGGCGGCCCGCACGAGCCGTACCGCCAGTCGCAGCGCCTGGACCTCTACAAGGACGTCGTCGCCAAGCTGATGGAGGCCGGCTACGCCTACGAGTGCTACTCGTCGCCGGAGGAAGTCGARGCCCGCCACCGSGCYGCCGGCCGCGACCCCAAGCTGGGSTACGACAACTTYGACCGCGAMCTTTCCGAGGASCAGCTSGCGGCSTTCAAGGCCGARGGCCGCMAGCCGGTGCTGCGCGTYCGSATGCCCGACGAGGACGTCACGTTCACCGACATGGTGCGCGGCGACATCACCTTCAAAGCCGGCAGCATCCCCGACTACGTGATCGTCCGGGCCGACGGCTCGCCGCTCTACACACTGGTCAACCCGGTCGATGACGCCCTTATGGGCRTCACCCACGTGCTGCGCGGCGAGGACCTGCTGTCCTCTACGCCCCGCCAGGTGGTGCTCTTCCGTGCCCTGATGGAGATCGGGGTGGCCAGCTACCTGCCCGTGTTCGGCCACCTGCCGTACGTGATGGGCGAGGGCAACAAGAAGCTGTCCAAGCGCGACCCGCAGTCCAACCTCTTCCTGCTCCGSGACCGCGGCTTCATYCCCGARGGCCTGCTGAACTACCTGTCSCTGCTGGGCTGGAGCCTSTCCGCSGACGAGGACATCTTCACCGTCGAGCAGCTGATCGAGCACTTTGATGTCAACGACGTGCTGGCCAACCCGGCCCGCTTCGACATCAAGAAGGCCGAAGCGATCAACGGCACCCACATCCGGATGCTCGCTCCCGAGGATTTCCGCGGCCGCCTGGTGCCGTACCTGCAGGCCGCAGGGCTGGTGGGCGAGACCCTGACCCCCCGCGAGGACGCCATCCTGGCCGAAGCCGCACCGCTCATCCAAGAACGCATCTCCCTGCTCGGCGAAGCCCCGGAGATGCTGGCCTTCCTCTTCAAGGCCGATGACGCGATCGACGTCGCCGACGACGCCCGCAAGGGCCTGCCTGCGAACCTCACCGAGGTCCTTGACGCCGCCCTCGCCGCCCTGGAACCGGTGACGGACTGGACGGCGGAGAACATCCAGGCAGCGCTGAAGGAGGCCCTCGTGGAGGGGCTCGGCGTCAAACCGCGTCTCGCGTTCGGCCCCGTCCGCACGGCAGTCTCCGGCCGGCGGATTTCCCCGCCGCTGTTCGAGTCCATGGTGATCCTCGGCAAGGACTCGTCCCTGGCGCGCCTGCGCGCCTTCCGCGGCTGATGAACGGCGGGGCCGGGACCGGCGTGCTTGCGGCCGGACTCGAGGGCATCCGCGGGGTGCTGTTCGACATCGACGACACCCTGGTGGACCTCGAGTTCGCCATGACAACGGCCCTGCGCGATGTCAGCGGCCACCTCCTGCCGGGCCTGGACGAGGCCGGCTGGGAGCGGTTCGGGCGGATCTTCACCCGGGAGACAACCCACTTCTACGACCGCTACCTGGCCGGGGAGCTGACGTTCAATGAACAACGCCTGCTCCGCGGCCGGGCGGCCCTGGGGCACTTCGGCGTCGAACTCGAAGACGGCGAACAGGCCCACCACTGGGTGAGCTCCTACGCCAGCCTCCAGCACAGCTACATCCGCGCGTTCGAGGACGTGGGACCGCTGCTGGACGCGCTCGACGCCGCCGAGGTTCCCTACGGCGCCGTGAGCAACAACGTGCATGATTACCAGCGGGTGAAGCTGGACGC
>NZ_JBFTNO010000248.1:0-3757 GCF_056397525.1 Arthrobacter sp. 05L45_2
GCTGGAACACCTTGCGGGGTCCCTGAAGCAGATCGGTGGTGTCCTCGGCGCCAATCTGGGCGAGGACGTCCAAACGGCGCCCGAGGTGCGCATCGCAGCCCTCGCCCAGCCCGTGCTCGAGGCATTCACCCGGCGGGGCGTGGAAGGGACCATCGATATGGGGTTCGCTGAACTCCCGGCGACGGTGGTTGCCGGCATCGTCAACCTCGAACTGCTGGTGCACGCGTGGGATTTCGCGACGGCCACCGGCCAGAATCTGGTCGTCTCCGACGTTGTCACTGACTACGTTGAACAACTTGCGCTGCTGACCATCTCCGAACAGGTCCGCGCCAGCGGAAGTTTCGCGACGGCGCAGCCGGTGGCGGAAACGGCCGGCAGCCTGGAGCGCCTCATCGCGTTCACCGGGCGCTCGGTCGCCGCCTGACCTCCTTCAGCACGTTCCCGGGATGTGACAACGCCCCAGGGGAGAGGCCGTCATGGCCGTCATGGCCGGGAGTGCCGCTGCCATGCCGGACGGCCGCGTTAGCGCTACTCGATGACCGCTTTCAGGTTCTGCAGCTGGCTGACTTCGGCCTGCATCGTCTTGGTGATCAGCCCGTCCAGGACCTTCATCAGTCCGGACGGCTTCAGGTCCAGGATGAAGCGGACGGTGGTGCGGCCGCCGGATTCGCTCAGCGTGTACTGGCCGGTGGGTCGTGCCGGGCCGGCGATGACCTTGAACTCCAGCAGGCGTCCAGGCTCGGCGCTGGTGATCTGATAGTCGCCCTGGATGGCCTTTCCGCGGGGACCGGTGAGGGTCTGGCTGTAGACGCTGCCGGGCTCGCCAGGGGCGCCGCCTTGGAGCGCGATGCTCTGCACGCCGTTCCGCCATGCCGGATTGTTCAGCCCGTCCGCCAGGTACGCGTAAACCTCTGCTGCGGGACGGTCGATGGTGATTTCATTCTCCGCGTGTGCCATGGGTTCCTCTCAATGGATGCGGTGACCTGATGAGAGACTACCTCGCGCCGGCCTCTGGCCCGGTGTGCGCCCCGTTGGCCGGCCCGGCCTGCCGTGCGCGGCGAATGGCCAGCCGCAGGGACTCCAGGTCGGGCTGCCCTGCGAGGCCGCCCGCGGTGGTATACACCCGGCACGCCATGGCGGGCGGCGTCGTCGACGGAAAGAGATCCGTTCCGTCGAGGAGGAACGACGGAGACCCGTGAAAGGACGCCGCCGCGGCGGCTGCATCCGACGTGATCTCCGTGGTGGCCAGCCCGGCGGAGCCGACGCCTTCCAGCTCGAGCGCACGGCTGAACACGGCCCGCGCCGTTTCTCCATGCGGGCAACCCGGAATCGTCAGCAGCTCAGTCTTCATACGTCCATTATGGTCCCGGGTTCCCGCGCGCCTCCCAGCGGCAGCTAGTTGCCGGGGACGAGGGACAGGATGAGGGCCTGAACGCGCTCCCTGATGTCATCTCGGATGGGCCGGACGGCGTCGACGCCCTGGCCCGCCGGGTCGGCCAGCTCCCAATCCTCGTAGCGTTTTCCCGGGAAGATCGGGCAGGTGTCGCCGCAGCCCATGGTGATCACGACGTCGGATTCCCTCACGGCGTCGGTAGTGAGGATCTTGGGGGTCTCGGCGGACATGTCGATGCCAACCTCAGCCATGGCTTCGACGGCGGCTGGATTGACCTGGTCCGCGGGCTGTGAGCCTGCGGAGCGGACCTCGATCGCCCCATCGGAGAGGGCGGCGAGGAACGCGGCGGCCATCTGCGACCGCCCGGCGTTGTGCACGCAGACGAACAGGACCGACGGTTTCGGGCTGGCGTCACTAGCCATGGGATCTCCTCGAAAAGCTGGGGATGCCGGCGGGTGGATTGCCACTGACGCCGGGCCAACCAACCGTACCGCACCCGGGGTGCCACCGTTCCGGGCCATCCAGGCTGCGGCCACAAAACTGTGGCGCACGACGGCGGTGCGGCGCTGGCCCAGATACCTTTCCGTCGGTCGGGCTGCGTGCAAGCATGGGTTCAGCGACAGAACCAGCGCCATGAACGCACCGGAGGGGACGCAATGAAAGCCAACGAAGTGCTGCTGGACGGGTTCGGCCGGGTCCACGAGGTAGTGAGGGCAACGCTGGACGGGATCGACGCCGACACTCTGGTCCGGCGGCCGGCCGGGACCGGGAACCCGATTGTCTGGCTCGTGTGGCACCTGAGCCGGGGTGAGGACGCGCAGCTCGCCGCCGCGGCCGGGCTTGAGCAGGTGTGGACGTCCCAAGGGTTCGCTGAACGATTCGACCTGCCGCTGTCCTCGGGTGACACCGGCTACGGGCACACCTCCGGGGAGGTGGACAGCGTCCGGGCCGATCCAGGGCTCTTGGGCGAGTATTACGACGCCGTCCACCGTCAGACCGCTGACTTCCTGAAGGATCTCGGCGAGGAAGACCTGGACCGCGTCATCGATAAGCGCTGGAACCCTCCGGTGACCCTTGGCGTGCGCCTGGTAAGTATGCTCGCCGACTGCCTCCAGCACGCCGGGCAGGCCATGTATGTCAAGGGCCTGGGCCCCGCCGCCTCCCGCGGCTAGGGCCGGGGCGTGGACGCCCCGGCCCTATGGCGGTCCGGCCCTGTTACGCCCCGGCCCTGTGACGCCCCGGTCCTAGCGCGACTGGCTAAGGACCATTGCCGAACCGCCGCCGCGCCGCACCGGCTCGGCCGCGGCGACCAGGCGGCCGCCGGGCCCGAACTCGATGGCCGTTGCCGCGCCAATCTCGGCGGCCGACGTAAAGGCGTCCCCGGACGGGGTGAACTGGTGCCCGTACGGGGCCAGCTCGCCGCCGTACGCCGAAATAAACCCGGGCTCGGCGGTGACCTTGGTGGTGTTCCGCTGAGCGGCGCGAGGAGCCGCGATCGCCTCCGAAATGGTCATGCCCAGGTCCACCCGGTTGAGGATGGTCTGCAGGACCGTGGTGATGATCGTTGATCCGCCGGGGGAGCCGAGCGCCAGGAACGGGTCCCCGTCCTTGAGGATGATGGTGGGCGCCATCGAGGAGCGGGGCCGCTTCCCGGGTTCGATCCGGTTCGGATCCTTCGCGTCGTAGACGGTGGAGAAGTCAGTCATTTCGTTGTTGAGCAGGAACCCGCGGCCGGGCACCACCATGCCGGAACCGCCGGTCTGTTCGATGGTGAGGGTGTACTCGGCTACGTTGCCCCACTTGTCCGCCACGGTCAGGTTGGTGGTCGAAATGTTTTCGGTGTCCTTCTCGTCCGCGGCCGGGACGCTCGTCGCCGGGCACACGCCGTCGTACGCGCTCACATCGCCCGGGGCCACGGGCTTGTCGGCGGCGTGCCTCGGGTCGATCCGGCACGCCCGCTCCTTGCCGAACACCGGATCGGTGAGGGCCGCCGTTGGGACCTTCACCTTCGCGGTGTCACCCACGTACTTGCCGCGGTCGGCGAACGCCAAGGCGCTTGCCTCGAGGTAGTGGTGGAGGGTGCCGGCCTGGGTCATCCCGGCGAGGTTGGACGGATTCAGGATGTTCAGTGCCTCGCCGACAGTGGTGCCGCCGCTGCTGGACGGCGCCATGCCAAAGACGTCCAGTCCCCGGTAGTTCACGTGCGTCGGATCCTGGTCCAGCGCGCGGTAGGCCGCGAGGTCCGCCGTCGTTATGTATCCGGGCGGAACGGGAAGCGTGGTGTCCCGGGATTTCTTCGGTGACTGCACGGTGGCCGCAATGTCGGCGGCGAGGGATCCGCGGTAGAATCCGGGCGTTCCCTGC
>NZ_JBFTNO010000249.1:0-3718 GCF_056397525.1 Arthrobacter sp. 05L45_2
ATGTGTTACTGACAAAACTGCCGTCCTTCATTGTGCCGGCGGAAAATTGTTCCGCGGCGGGTAAGCCCTGCGTGGTGAAGCCTGTGGCGCGAAGTGCGGCCACTGGAGGAGGGCCGCGGTACGGCCGCGCCCCGGCCTCCGCCGTTTACTGTCTATCAGTGGCCACCGACTCTTTGCCGTGCACCCTGACGTCCGGACCCGGCCTGCGGCCCGGACCTGCGACACCTGGGCGTGGAGTGGTGGCCCTGTGCGGGCGGCAGTTTCCACGGCCGAAATCCGCGCTGCCAACCTGGTCTCCCGCTACGGTATCGCCCGTTGCCACCCCCACCAACCCGGCCCGGAGACCCACTTGTGGATAACTTGTGGACTACCGCCCCGTGCTTGTGCACAGCCTGTGGGTACAACTGTGGATAGCAAAATTGTTTTACCCCAAATATGGCTCTGACATGCGAAAACGCCGCCTTTTCCCTGTGGAGGACAAATAGTTATGGGAAATTTTCATCCACAGCCAGCATGCCCGGACTGGGGATAGCGGCATCCCCGGCGCACCATATACCGGGCCGAACATGCGAATTTTATGATGGCTGTCACGCCGCARGAGATTTTGCGGCGATGACTGCCGCCGCGTGTATACGACGCCGAGAATATGCTGTGGATAACCCGCAACTGGCATAAGCTGTGGCCATGGGCGATGTCTTGATTGTCATACTGCCTGCCCTGATCCTGGCGGGCGTTCTCTGGGCCGTCTCGGCGGCCCTCAAGCCGCGCAATTTCGGCATCTCTGACGCCGAGCGGTACCAGCTGGAACTCGCCATGCGCTCCCGGGCCCACTATGAGGCCCAGGTCAAGGCGGCCACTGCGGCCCGGGCCCGGGTGGACGCGGCGACCCGGCCCAGCCAGAATGAACAGCAGCAGTCGCAGCAGGCCGAGCACGCCCGCGCCGCTGCGGGCTATCAGGGTGCCGGTCGTCAGGGCGCCGGCTATCCCGGCGCGGTGCTGCCCGGCGGACAACTAAGTCCCCAGTTCACCCTCCAACTCCAGGCCCTGGCGCGTTCGGGGCACAAAATCCAGGCCATCAAACTGCTGCGCCAGGCCACCCGCGCGGATCTCCTGACCGCCAAGAATTACGTAGATCGGCTGTAGTCCATGGAAGCCCTGCTCATCCCCATCCTGATCCTCGCCGTTGTGGGCGTCGCCGTCGTTCTGGGCGCCCGGGCCCTGTCCCGTCGCCAGCCGAGCTCCCGCCCGGACGCGGAACCGCAGCCCGGGCGCAACTCGGTGGAGCTAGCGCGTGCCGCCGCGTCCCGGCTGGATCAGGAGCAGCACCGCCGCGTGTATGCCCTGATAGCCCAGGGACAGGCCATGGCCGCCATCAAGCTCTACCTGGAGTCCACCGGCGAGGGTCTCCGCGCCTCACGGGATGCGGTGGGTGCCCTGGCCGCGCACCCGCAGCCGTTCCGCCCCCCGGAGGCGCCCGAGCAGCCGGCTCACGATGACGATGATGACTCACCGCAGCGGTTTCCCTACCGCTACCGGGCGATTGCCAGCAAAGGCGACGTGACGCGCGAAGTCAGCAGCAACATGCTCAACGACGAAATCTACGGGCGCATCCGCACGCTGGCCCGGAGCGGCGAAACCGAGGCAGCCGCTGCGGCCCTGACCCGGCACTCGGACATCTCGCTGAAGCAGGCCCAGGAGTTCATCGCCCTGCTGGAGGACTGATCAGTCCGTTCCGGCAGCGGCGCAGCTAGAAGTCGAACAGCTCCCCCAGCCAGCCTTCCTTCTTCTTCGGCCTCCGGCGGTCGTCATAGCGGGGCTGGTCGTACCGGGGCTGGTCGTATCGCGGGCGATCGCGGCGATCGTCCCGGTGCCGGTCGTCGTAGCGCCGTTCGTCCGGCCGGCGCTCCCCGCTCCGCGGCTCAAGGTGGTAAAGCGGCGGCGGCACCTGGGCCGCCGGCGGCGGCACCGGGGCGGGCGCGGAAGCCGCCGCGGCTCCCCCGGGCGCGCCGAAGGACTCCGAACGGTCGATGATCTTGTCTAGCTCCCCCCGGTCCAGCCACACGCCGCGGCACTGCGGGCAGTAGTCAATCTCCACGCCGCCTCGTTCGCTCATCACCAGGTCTACGGAATCCACAGGACATTTCATGTCCCGGACAACGAACCCCGGGCCCGAATAGTTCGCTGCCGGCTACCGGCCGCCCGAGATCCCGGCGAGCAGCTGCTCAAAGGGCAGGGATTCGACCGGCGCCTGCCGGGTGTGCGGCTGGGTGCCTTCGAGGAGACCGGTGAACTCCCCGGCGGCCCGGTCGATCCGGACAGAGAGCGGGGACCCGCCGTCGCCCGCGGCGCCCCAGTCCTGCGGGCCAGCGAACACCCCGGTGGCCGCAATCCTGGTGCGGAGGTAGCTAAAGAGCGGCCGCATGGCGTAGTCAAGCACCATCTGGTGCCGGTCCGTGCCGCCCGTGATGCCCAGCAGGACGGCCTTGCCCTCGAGGGACTTGGGATCCAGTACGTCAATGAACGACTTGAACAGGCCACTGTAGGAGGCGCTGAACACCGGACTGACGGCGATGATGCCGTCGGAGGCCTCGACGCCTGCGATGGCCTCGGCGAGGCGTGGTGCCGCGTAACCGGTGACAAAGTTGTTGGCGATCTCGACCGCCAGATCACGAAGCTCGACCACGTCGACCGTCACGGCATAGCCCGCCGCGGCGAGCCGCTGTTCCGCGGCGGCGGCCAGCTGGTCCGCGAGAAGGCGGCTCGACGACGGGACGCCGAGTCCGGCGGAGAGAACGGTTATGCGGCGGCTTTCCACGGTGTACTCCTGTGCCTGGTTCCTGGGGAACTTATCTACATGCATTTGCATCTACCTGTAGAAGCTGTGGCCCGCCGGCTTTATTCCCGTTCTGCCGTGGGGCCGCCCCGGACCCACGAACAGTCCCGCCGCCATCTGCGAGACTGCCTGTATGGCGGAAAACAAGACCCAGGCAACAGGGGAGTCGGTGGCCGGTTTCCTGGCCGCCGTCGAACACCCGGTCCGGCGGGCGGACGGATTGCGACTGCAGTCCCTGATGTCCCGCATCACCGGCCAGGAGGCACAGATGTGGGGGCCCAGCATTGTGGGCTTCGGCCGTTATCACTACCGCTACGCAACCGGACGGGAGGGTGAGGCCCCGGCAGTCGGCTTCTCGCCCCGGAAGTCCAGCCTCTCCCTCTACGGACTTACGTACGGGCCCGAATCCGTCGAACTGCTCGGCCGCCTTGGGAAACACCGGACCGGCGCCGGGTGCCTGTACCTCAACAAACTCGACGACGTCGACGTGGCGGTCCTCGAAGACCTGATCAGGCTCGGCTACCGGCACGTCACCACAGTGCTGCACCAGCCCTGACCCGGCGGCCGCGCACAACGTCCGCCACATGCAGGAGGCCCCCGCGTCCGGTTCCCTGAGGAATCCGGAGGCGGGGGCCTCCCGTGCAGTTCAGCGAGTCCTGGGGACTACTTGCCTGCCACTACGTCGAGTTCGATCACAGCGGAAACGTCGTCGTGGAGACGGACGTTGGCCTGGTAGGAACCGGTCGACTTGATGTGAGCCGGCAGTTCAACCTTGCGCTTGTCGATGCGGCCGAGACCGGCGGCCTCAACAGCGTCCGCCACGTCGGCCTGCTTGACGGTGCCGAACAGACGTCCGGTCTCGCCAGCCTTGACGACCAGCTTGAC
>NZ_JBFTNO010000250.1:0-3711 GCF_056397525.1 Arthrobacter sp. 05L45_2
GGAGTACGCATCCAAGAACGGCGGCGAGCTGTGAGCGGCGCCTCCGCGATGGCCGGCACCGTAGCGTTCGAGCAGGTCGTCTCGCCGTCGCTGGACGCGGACCTGTCCGCCCTGGACCCGGAGATCGCGGCGACGATCGATGCCGAACTCACCCGCCAGCGCGACGGCCTCGAAATGATCGCCTCGGAGAACCACACCGCGGCCGCCGTTATGCAGGCGCAGGGATCGGTGCTGACCAACAAGTACGCCGAGGGCTACCCGGGCAAGCGCTACTACGGCGGCTGCGAGCACGTCGACGTCATCGAACAGCTGGCGATCGACCGGGTCAAGGCCCTGTTCGGTGCCGAATTCGCGAACGTCCAGCCGCACTCCGGCGCGCAGGCCAACGCATCCGTGATGCACGCCCTGATCCGTCCCGGTGACACGATCATGGGCCTGAACCTGGCCCACGGCGGGCACCTGACGCACGGCATGAAGATCAACTTCTCCGGCCGGCTCTACAACGTGATCCCGTACCAGGTACGGGAGGACGACCACCGGATCGACATGGCCGAGGTGGAGCGCCTGGCCCAGGAGCACAAGCCRCAGCTGATCGTGGCCGGCTGGTCCGCGTACGCCCGGCAGCTGGACTTMGCSGRRTTCCGCCGGATCGCSGAYYYGGTGGGCGCGTACCTSATGGTGGACATGGCGCACTTYGCCGGSCTGGTSGCSGCCGGMCTGCACCCSTCYCCGGTCCCGCACGCSCACGTCACCACCTCCACCACGCACAAGACCCTCGCCGGTCCGCGCGGCGGGATCATCCTGAGCAACGACGCCGACATCGCCAAGAAGATCAACTCCGCGGTGTTCCCCGGCCAGCAGGGCGGCCCGCTTGAGCACGTCATCGCGGGCAAGGCTGTGGCGTTCAAGATCGCCGCGTCCGAGGAGTTCAAGGAACGCCAGGAACGCGTCCTCGCCGGCGCCCGGCTCCTCGCCGAGCGCCTGGTCCAGCCGGATGTCACCGCCAAGGGCATCAACGTGGTGTCCGGCGGGACCGACGTGCACCTGGTCCTGGTGGACCTGCGCGACTGCGAGCTCAACGGTCAGGAGGCCGAGGACCGGCTCGCCGCGATCGACATCACGGTCAACCGCAACGCCGTGCCGTTCGATCCGCGCCCGCCGATGGTGACCTCCGGGCTGCGGATCGGCACSCCGGCSCTGGCSACCCGCGGCTTCGGCGARGCCGCGTTCGCCGAGGTCGCGGACATCATCGCCGAGGCGCTGACCGCCGACGCCGGMGCGGACCTCAGCGGGCTCCGCAGCCGGGTGGAGTCGCTCGCCGCCGCGCACCCGCTCTACCCGTCGGTTGCCAAGCTAGGCTGATATCACCCCGGGGCCGATCTTTCCGGATCGGCCCCGGGCCGCCGGCCCACCGGTGGCATTCCGCCCTCCGGGGCATCCCCTCCAAGGGCACCCCTTTTCACACCACTCCACTTTTTATCCCCAGTTAGGAAACCCGGCCATGGCTGTAGGCGTCTTTGATCTCTTCTCCATTGGGATCGGCCCGTCGAGCTCCCACACGGTGGGGCCGATGCGCGCGGCCGCGGTGTTTGCCGAAGAACTCAAGGCCTCGGGGGACCTCGATGCCGTGGCATCCCTGCGCGTGGATCTCTACGGGTCCCTGGCCGCGACCGGACACGGCCACGGAACCATGACGGCAATCCTGCTCGGACTGGAGGGCTACCACCCGGAACTGATCCTCCCCGAGGAAGTCGAGGACCGGCTCGCCGCGATCGCCGAAACCGGGACCCTGCGACTGGCCGGCACCGTTGTGCTGCCCTACGGGGTGAAGGACATGGTCCTGCGCCCCCTGACCGTCCTTCCGCGGCACACGAACGGGATGACCTTCACGGTCTCCGACGCCGACGGCACCGTCCTGCATCAGGCGACTTTCTTCTCCGTCGGCGGCGGCTTCATCGTCCGCGAAGGCGAGGAGGACGCGGCCCTGAAAGAACTCGACGCCTCCAAGAAGGAACTGCCGCTGCCGTTCCGGACCGCCGCGGAACTGCTGGCCCATTGCCAGGCCACCGGACTGGGCATCAGCGACGTGATGCGCGTCAACGAGGAAGAGGCCCGGACCGCCGAGGAGATCCGCGCCGGGCTCCTGCACATCTATGCCGTGATGGAAGGCTGCGTGGAGACCTCCCTCAAACGCGAGGGGCTGCTCCCCGGCGGGCTGAACGTCCGACGTCGGGCCCCTGACTGGCACGAACGCCTCCTGAAGGAAACCCCCGGCCAGGACCCCGACTACCGCGACCCGAAATACTGGCAGGAATGGGTGAACCTCATCGCCCTGGCCGTCAACGAGGAAAACGCCTCCGGCGGGCGCGTCGTCACCGCGCCAACCAACGGGGCCGCCGGTATCATTCCCGCGGTGCTCTACTACGCCCTGCACTTCGCCCCCGGCATGGATCAGGCCACCCAGGCCGACCGCGACGAGACGATCGTGAAGTTCCTCCTGGCCGCGGGCGCCGTCGGCGTGCTCTACAAGGAACAAGCCTCGATCTCCGGTGCCGAGGTCGGCTGCCAGGGCGAAGTCGGCTCCGCGTCCTCGATGGCCGCCGCCGGCCTCGCCGAAGTCATGGGCGGAACCCCGGCCCAGGTCGAGAACGCCGCGGAAATCGCGATGGAACACAACCTCGGCCTGACCTGCGACCCGATCGGCGGCCTCGTCCAGATCCCCTGCATCGAACGCAACGCCATTGCCGCGGCCAAAGCCATCAACGCCGCCAAAATGGCCCTCTGGGGCGACGGCACTCACCGTGTCTCCCTCGACGAAGTCATCATCACCATGCGCGAAACCGGCAAGGATATGTCCTCCAAATACAAGGAAACCGCGATGGGCGGCCTCGCCGTCAACGTCGTCGAATGCTGATTCCCTAGTTGTGCAGAGCCGGCCTAGTTGTGCAGGGCCGCCCACAGATTCAGCGATGAGGCGAACACCACCCAGGAGAGGTACGGCAGCAGCAACAGCCCTGCCGTGCGGCTGATCGGGCCAAAGCGCAGCACCGTGATGGCCACCATCACGGCCAGCGCCGCGATGATGCCGAAGCTGACCCAGAGGGCGGGTGTGCCCAGGGCCGGGTACAGGCCGAAGAACACCGGCGTCCACAGCAGGTTCAGTACGAGTTGCACAGCGTAGACCCTGAGCGCGGCCCTGCCGGCCCGGGCCCGCGTGCGCCAGACCAGCCAGGCGGCCACGGCCATGGCGATGTAGAGGATGGTCCAGACGGGGCCAAAAAGCCAGTTCGGCGGGGACCACGGCGCCTTGTCCGCGTCCGCGTACCAGCCGTTGACGTTGCCGGCCGTCGCAAGCCCGCCGAGCGCTGCGACGAGGGCCGACGCGCCCAGGAACAGTAGCAAGGCCAGYCACTGGGCACCGGGGCGCGCGTCCTGCACCGTGCCTTCGGTGGCGTGCTGGCCGACGGCGGACGGTTCAGGGTGCGCGTACATACCTCCAGCCTAGACCGGACCGTGCCGCCCGACGGCGCCGCCGTCAGCGTCGCGGGACCGGGACGGTGCCCGCCTCCCGATAGACTTGAATCTGCATGCCAGCCATGCCGCCGAAGCTCGTTCCGCGAAGATTGGATACCGCACCCTTGCGTGAATTCACTGCCCGCTTTGCCTCCGCCGAAGAGGTCGCCAACTGGGACGCACACGTCACCGCGAACC
>NZ_JBFTNO010000251.1:0-3703 GCF_056397525.1 Arthrobacter sp. 05L45_2
GGGTGGGGTGGGCTGCGGGGGATGTGGTGTGGGGGTTGGCCCGGGGCGGGGTTGGCCCGGGCGGGGTTGGCCCGGGGCGGGGTTGGCYCGGCTGCCCTCCGGCGGCTGGGCGCGGTACATGCGAGGTCCGCGTGACCCTCCCCTGACGGACATGCCCATCGCACAGGGGCACGAGTGGACATATCCCGTATATGTCCACTCGTCGGCATGAAGAATGAGCATGCCCGCAGACACCGCAGCACATGCCCAGTCCTGGCGTCGAAGGATGGGCATGTCCGTCCGACGCCCCGGGACCGGGGCATACAACCGCAGCCGGAGGAACCAGCGCAGCCTCCACCACGAAGAACCCGAGTCGCACCAACGAAGAATGGACATGCCCTTCCGGAAAGGAAGAGCATGTCCATTCTTTGCGGCCGCGCGGCCGTCTCAGTCCCTAGTGGAAGAAGTGCCGCGCCCCGGTGAAGTACATCGTGATCCCGGCGGCGTTGGCTGCGGCGATCACTTCCTCGTCGCGGACCGATCCGCCGGGCTGCACAACCGCGCGGACGCCGGCGTCGATCAGGATCTGCAGGCCGTCGGCGAACGGGAAGAACGCATCCGATGCCGCGACAGCACCGCGGGCCCGCTCCGGCGCCCCGGCCACATCCGAAGCGTTGGACGCGCCACCGGCACCGTCGACGTCGGACTCCACCGTGACGCCCAGCGTGTTGGCCCGCTCGACGGCCAGGCGGCAGGAATCAAGCCGGTTGACCTGGCCCATGCCGATGCCGACGGCCGCACCCTCGACGGCCAGCAGGATCGCRTTGGACTTGGCGGCGCGGCAGGCGGTCCAGGCGAAGGCCAGGTCCGCGAGGGTGCCGGCGTCGGCGGCCTCGCCCGCGGCGAGCGTCCAGTTGGCCGGATCGTCGCCGTCGGCGTCCACCTTGTCCGTGGCCTGGACCAGCATGCCGCCGGAGACCTGGCGGAACTCGGTCGGGTAGCGGCCATAGCCCTCGGGCAGGGTGAGGAGGCGGATGTTCTTCTTCTTGGAAAGGATCTCCACGGCCTCGTCGTCGAAGCCGGGCGCGATGACCACTTCCGTGAAGATCCCTGCCACGGTCCGGGCCATGCCTGCGGTGACTGTGCGGTTGGCAGCGATGACGCCGCCGAACGCGGACACCGGATCGCACGCGTGGGCCTTCGCGTGGGCGTCGGCGATGGGATCCGCCGCGGACGCGGACCCGACGGCCACACCACACGGGTTGGCGTGCTTGATGATGGCGACGGCGGGCTCGGCGAAGTCGTAGGCGGCGCGCAGGGCGGCGTCGGCGTCAACAAAGTTGTTGTAGCTCATGGCCTTGCCGTGGATCTGGTCGGCCTGGGCGATGCCGGCCGGGGCGGCCTTGTCAACGTACAGGGCGGCCTGCTGGTGCGGGTTCTCGCCGTAGCGGAGCACCTCGGAGCGTTCCAGGGCCAGGCCGGCATAGGCGGGCCAGTCGATGACGCCGTCGCCGTCCTCATCGAGGAACTGGCTGGCCGTCCAGGTGGCCACGGCGGTGTCGTAGGACGCGGTGTGCGCGAAGGCCTTGGCGGCCAGCCGGCGTCGGGTCTTCAGGTCGAACCCGCCCGACGACGCAGCGGCCACGACCGAACCGTAGGACGCCGGGTCCACCACAATTGCGACGGCGGCGTGGTTCTTGGCGGCCGACCGCACCATCGCCGGACCCCCGATGTCGATCTGCTCGACGACGTCGTCCTGCGCGGCACCGGATTTGACGGTCTCCACGAACGGGTAGAGGTTCACCACCACCAGGTCGAACGGCTCGATGGCCATGTCCTCGAGGGTCTTCATGTGGGCGGGCACGCGGCGGTCGGCGAGGATGCCGCCGTGCACGCGCGGGTGCAGGGTCTTGACGCGGCCGTCCAGCATTTCCGGGGAGCCGGTGACTTCYTCGACTTCCTGSACCGGGATYCCGGCGGCGGCGATCTTCTTTGCGGTGGAGCCCGTAGAGACGATCTTGACGCCGGCTTCGTGCAGGCCCTTGGCGAGTTCCTCCAGACCGGTCTTGTCGTAGACCGAGATCAAGGCCCGGCGGATGGGAACACGGTCGATGGATACACGSTCAAGCTGCGTRAAGCTCACAAAAGTCTCCGTCTTATATCGCGGCTGGGCCGCGGGTGGTGGGGATGCGGCCAGTTTATCGTGTCCCGGCTGCCGGGGTTCCCGCGCGGCGGAGTGTGAAGCCTCCCCGCCACCGCACCGCGGGACGTAGAGTTCTTCCAGGAGGCCAAAATGAATACGTACACCACTGTGCCCAGCGGCGAACAGGTGGTCCAGGACCTGCCGTGGCGGTGGAGGGTGCAGGGCCGGATTTTCCTGATCGGCGGCCTGGGTTTTATGTTCGACGCCTGGGACGTGACGCTCAACGGCATCCTGATCCCGTTGCTGTCCAAGCATTGGTCCCTGAGCGCCGGCGACGCCGCGTGGATCGGTACCTCGAACCTGATCGGCATGGCTCTTGGCGCCTTCGTCTGGGGCACCATCGCGGACACGATCGGCCGCAAGAAGGCCTTCACCGCGACGCTGCTGATCTTCTCGATCTTCACCGTCCTGGGCGCCTTCTCCCCCGACTTCATCTGGTTCGTGGTGTTCCGGTTCATGGCGGGCTTTGGCCTGGGCGGCTGTATCCCGGTGGACTACGCGCTGGTGGGCGAGTTCACTCCGCGGAAGCAGCGCGGCCGGGTCCTCACCGCGATGGACGGCTGGTGGCCCGTCGGGGCCGCGCTCTGCGGATTCGTCTCGGCCGGGCTTATCGCCGCCTTCGCGGACTGGCGCCTGACCATGCTGATTATGGTGCTGCCGGCGCTGCTGGTGTTCTGGATCCGGCGCAGCGTCCCCGAATCGCCGCTGTTCCTCATCCGGAAGGGCCGCCGCGAGGAAGCCGCCCGCGTCATCGATTCCCTGGTCGCTGCCACCGGCGCCGAGGCCCGGGTCTACAGCCTGCCCGAACCCCAGGACGCCCCGCGCCTGTCGGCCGGGAGCGCCTGGACGCAGCTCCGTGCGCTCTGGCAGTTCAACTGGAAAATTACGACGGCGGCCTGGGCCCTGTTTTTCAGCATCCTGCTGGTCTACTACCTCTCGCTCACGTGGATGCCGCGGATCCTGATCGGGGCGGGCTTCGAGGAGTACAAGGCCTTTATCACCACGGCGTCGATGGCCGCCGTCGGCCTCCTGGGCGTGGTGGTGGCCGCACTGCTGGTGGAACGGACCGGCCGCAAGTGGATCCTGGCCATCACCGGCCCGCTCTCGGCGCTGCTGCTGGTGATCGTCGCCGTCGTGGTGGACATCCCGACGGCGGCCGTCTTCTGGCTGCTCATGTTCGGGTTTGTGGTGCAGGTGGCGATCCCGGTGCTGTACGCCTACGTATCGGAGCTGTACCCGACCGAGCTGCGCGGCTCCGGCTTCGGCTGGGCCTCGACGTTCTCCCGGCTTGGCGCCGGCTTTGGCCCCCTGATCTTCGCGGCGTTCCTGTGGCCGGAACTGGGGCTCGCGACGTCGTTCGCCCTGGCCGGCGTGCTGGTGCTGGTCTCGGTGCTCTGGATGGCGTTCTTCGCCCCGGAGACCAAGCAGCGCGGCCTGGAGTAGGTCCCGGCCGGCCCGCGCGGCCGGCCCTCAACGCCGCCCCGAACCTCGCCCGCACCCCGCCCCGAACGCCGGATGCCC
>NZ_JBFTNO010000252.1:0-3668 GCF_056397525.1 Arthrobacter sp. 05L45_2
ATGCTGGACTATGCTGGACTATCCGTGGGCGGTCCAGGGCCGGGGCCAGGCGAATACGGTCGTGATGGACGAGCTCGGGATCCTCGCCAAGATCGGCGCGGAGGGGGTCCTGGTCATGGCCACCCCGCAGGGTGTCTCCGTGGCGATCAAGGTCCTCGACGGCAACATCCGCGCCACCACGCTGGTGGGCCTGACCCTCCTGGCGGCCGCGGGCGCCGTGGATATTCCGGGGGTCTCCAGCGTGCTGGAAAAGGTGGTTGAGCCGGTCCTGGGCGGCGGCCACCCCGTGGGCAAGATACGCCTCGGCCACGCCGTCTCGGCGCTGCTGGACTAGGGCGGTGGCTGTTTCACGGCGCCGGATCCCGGTGGACGAGGGCCGGGCGGCGCTGGCCGCGTGGCGGGATTCCGGCACGGACCAGGCAGCGACCGGCGGCGAGCCGTCAGCCGCCCCGGTGCCCCGCGCCACGATCGCAACGGCCGTGCGCTACTCGCTCGAGGAAGTCACTGCCCGCGCTCCCGGCAACTCCGTGGAGGTCCGCGTCCCGCCGTTCGGCGTGACCCAGTGTGTGGAGGGTCCCCGGCACACCCGGGGTACTCCCCCGAACGTCATCGAGTGCGACGCCGCCACCTGGCTCGCCATGGTCACGGGCCGGCTCAGCTGGGCGGACGCTGTCGCAGCCGGGAAGGTGGCCGCGTCCGGGCTCCGGGCCGACCTGTCCAGGCTGCTGCCGCTCTAACCGCTCACCAGCCCCGCCGGCCCGGAGGCCTTTCCCGTTAACCCCGCGTCCGACGTCGTCCGAGTCCGACGCCGTCCGGGGACAGCCACTACTTAGCCACGCCCGATAAACGGCATCCCGGCGGCGGTGATGACAAGCGAGCCTACGGTGGCGGAGGCGGGCAGGCCGGCCATCAGCAGTACGGCGCGCTGCGTCCTCCACGGGGAACGTGGGCTCCGTGCGGCGGGTTCCGTCGGCCTGCAGGGCTCCGTCGCCGACGCCGATCTGGTCCATCAGTTCCGTGGCCGCGTTGCCGATGTCGATCTGGCCGCAGCTGATGCCAAAGCCGCGGCCGTCCAGGTCAATGCTCTTGGTCAGCCCGGTGATGGCGTGCTTCGTGACCGTGTACGCCACAGTGCGCGGCCGCGGGGAGTGCGCCGAGACGGAGCCATTGTTGATGATCCGGCCGCCCTGCGGGGTCTGGGCCTTCATGGCCCGGACCGCGGCGGCGGCGCACAGCAGGGAGCCGGTCAGGTTGACGGCGGCGGTGGCTTCCCAGTCCGCGACCGTGAGTTCATCCACCGACGCCGCCGGGCCGAACACCCCGGCGTTGTTGAACAACACATCCACCCTCCCCCAGTGACCGACCACCTTGGCAAAGAGGCGTTCGACGTCGTCGGGCCGGGTGACGTCGCAGGGCACCACGAAGGCCTGCGCGTGGCCGGCGCCGGTTTCCTGCAGGGGTTCTTCCCGGCGGCCGGCGAGGACCACACGGTAGCCGTCGGCCAGCATAAGCCGCGCCACCGCCCGGCCGATCCCGGACCCCGCCCCGGTGACGACGGCTACCCTGCCGGGCTGGTGCTGGTGTGTCATGGGGTGCTCCTGGGGTGGCGGGCGGGTGTCCGGTCCCGGTCAGCCTATGCCGAGTGTGCACTTCGCGGCAGTGTGCGTCGGGCAAAGTCAACTGGTCGGAGCAACGCGGGTGGTTATGCCGCTTGCAGCAGCTGGTTCAGCCGGTTGGCCGGGGTCTCGAGGTTCAGGGTAGGCCGGGGCCTGCGGTTCAGCTTCGCAGCGACCTGGCGGAGGTCCTCGGGGGTGTGGACGGAGAGGTTCGAGCCTTTCTCGAACCAGAACCGCAGGAGCCGGTTGGTGTTCTCGTTGGTCCCGCGCTGCCAGGGCGAGTGCGGGTCGCAGAAGTAAAGCGTGGTCTCGAGAGCTGTTTGGATCCGGACGTAGTCSGCCAGTTCCGTTCCGCGGTCCCATGTGATCGAGCGGCGGAGGTGCTCCGGGAGCTGGGCCATCTCCCGGATCATCGCGGCCGCGACCGTCTCGGCGGTGTGGTCCCCGGGGAGGTGGAGGAGGATCGTGAACCTGGTTGAGCGCTCCACGAGCGTGCCGATCGCGGTCCCGTCGCAGCCGATAATCAGGTCTCCCTCCCAATGCCCGGGCACGGCCCGGTCCTGGACTTCGGCCGGGCGGTCACTGATCTTGAACGCTTCCTTGTAGGGGCTGTTCTTCGTCCGGTCCGCGGCATGGGGAACACGCTGTTTCCGCTTCAGGCTCAGCTTCCCGGCCAGGTCTGCCCGCAGGGAGCCGCGGGATTGAACGTATATCGCCTGGTAGATCGTCTCGTGGCTCACCTGCATAGTCTGATCGTCGCCGAAGTGGAAGGCCAACATCTCCGAGATCAGTTTCGGGCTCCACCCGTCATCCATCCACACCCCGATCAGCCGGCACAGCGCCTCGTCCTCGACCAGCTTCAACCGTTTAGGCCGGCGCCGGGACTGATGCGCTTTGGCGTGAGCGATCGAGGCGAAATACTCGCCGCCCTCAACGGTATTCCGGTGCACCTCCCGCCACACCACGGACCTGTCCCGCCCGATCAGTTCGCCGATTTTGGCGAAACTCATTCCACTGCGCCGGCCCATCTGGATCATCCCCCGCTCGGCAAGGCCCAGCGCCCGGCCAGGACCTTCCGCCGTGGGCGCCGGGTCAGCGAGGCCGCCCACAGCACCCATGCTCACAGTCATCATCTGGCCAGACTGAGCCCACCAGTTCCGCCCGGATTGACGCGCCGCGCCGACACGCCGGGCAGCAGCCAGAACCGACATCCCGCCGCACACCAAATCAAAGAACTCAGTCCGGGAATCCAAGGAAGATACGTTGCCCATCAAACGCTCCATCTTTCAGAGCGTTGCAACGACCCTATGACTTTGCGTCGCAAACATTGCCGCGAAGTGCCAACTTGTGGCACCGGCGGGGCCTTGCGTCCGCGTCGTAGAGTGAAGCGTGGCTACCACTGCGGGCGAGGTCCTGCTGGCCTACCTCGGCCAGCAGCTGGCTGAGCTGCGCCAGCACGCTCCCGGTGTCCGGGCCGAGCAGCCCGAGGCGGTGCACCAGATGCGGGTGGCGGCGCGCCGGCTCCGTTCGCTTCTCGCCTCAGGCCGGCCGCTGCTGGATGACAGCGAGGTGCAACCGCTCCGCGCCGAACTCCGCTGGCTCTCCGGGACACTCGGGGCGGCCCGCGATCCGGGGGTCGTCCACGAACGGCTGTCCGCCCTGCTCGCGGACGAACCCGAGGACCTGCGCTTCGGCCCGGCCGCCCTCAGGATCGATGAGGAACTCGATGCCCTGACGGCCGCCGGATTCGCCGCGGCCCTTGAGGCAGTGGCCGGGGAGCGCTACGCCCGGCTGCTCGCGGACCTGGACCGGTTCGTGGCTTCGGCGGCGCTAAGCCCGAAAGCGGCCGCGGACCCCGGGAAAAGGTTCGCAAAGCTCGCAAACCGTGACCGGCGGCGGCTGCGGCGCACGGTCCAGGACCTTCCGGTCAGGGACCTTGCGGTGGAGGACCCTTCGGTCAAAGACGTTAGGGTCGGGACCGGCGGAGACGACGACGGCGGCGCGCCGGATGGGCCCCCGGGCCCCGGGGCGGCCCGAGATGCGGCGCTGCAT
>NZ_JBFTNO010000253.1:0-3626 GCF_056397525.1 Arthrobacter sp. 05L45_2
GGCCACGGACCCGCTGAAGTGTTTCCGCCCCGAGCGGGGGCTCCACGCCACATAGTCAGAACGCAGCCACGCGCCGTCGTCGGCCTGCCCAGTGCTGATGTCCAGCGCCACCCGCGCGGGCAGGAACACCGGGGCCTCAAACGCGACATCCCAGCTGAACGCGTCGCCCTTGGCGGCGCCGACGTCCGCCAGCGCCCTCGAGGCCAGGTACATGCCGTGGGCGATCGAGCGCCGCATCCCCAGAGCCTTGGCGCTGAGGACGCTGAGGTGGATCGGGTTGAAGTCACCGGAGACGGACGCGTAGGCCCGGCCGGTGTCCACCCCAAGCTGCCAGAGCGCGGTCGGATCCGGCGGGGTGAAGCCGTTCGGCGTTGCCGCGGCAGTCGGCTTGTCGATCCCGGGCAGGAACACCCCTTTGGCGAGATAGGTGGATACCCCGCGCCACCGCAGGGTTTCCTCTCCGGCCCCGCGGACCTCTGCCACCAGGTCCAGCTGTGTCCCGGCCCGGTGGCCGCGCAGGTTCTCGGCCCAGGCCCGAATGTCCAGGGCCTCGGAGAAGAGGACCGGCCCGGACTGGACCACCTTGTTGGTGAGATGGATCATTCCCAGCAGCGGCAGCGGGAAATCATCCCGGTTCATCACCGACATGGACAGCGGAAACGCCAGGGCGTGGATGAATCCCGCCGGCAGGGTATCGCTCGCGGTCTCGCCGATCAGGTGCTGGTAGGCGGTCAGGTTGGCCACCCCGGCCCGGACACCCCGCACCTCATGGCTGCAGCCGGGCAGTTCCGTCCCGGTCTGCGCCCCCAGGAGCCGCCGGCGTGCGGCCGTCGCGGCGGCATTCACGTACAGCTTGGACAGGGAGGGCATCTCGCCAAGAATGACCGGCTGGGTGCCGCTCATGCGCCCACCAGGTTCTGGCCGCAGACACGCAGCACCTCGCCGGAGATTCCGCCGGCGGCATCACTGGCGAGGAAGGCGATGGCCTCGGCCACGTCCCCTGGCTGGCCGCCCTGCTGCAGGGAGTTGAGTCGGCGTGCCACTTCGCGGGTGGCGAAGGGAATCCGCGCCGTCATTTCGGTCTCGATGAAACCGGGGGCGACGGCGTTGATGGAGCCGCCGCGGTCCGCCAGCAGCGGCGCCGTGGCCCGGACCATGCCCATCACGCCGCCCTTGGAGGCAGCGTAGTTCGTCTGGCCGCGGTTGCCGGCGATGCCGCTGGTGGAGGCGACGGAGACGATGCGCGGGGAGTTCCGGAAGTGCTCGGAGGCCAGCAGGGCCTCGTTGATGCGCAGCTGCGCGGCGATGTTCACGCCGATCACGGAAGTCCACCGACTCTGGTCCATGTTGGCCAGGAGTTTGTCCCGTGTGATGCCGGCATTGTGGATGACAATGTCCAGCCCGCCGTGCCGTTCCACGGCGTGGTCGATGATGCGCCGGCCGGCGTCGTCGCGGCTGATGTCCAGTTGCAGGGCCGTGCCGTGGACTTCGTTGGCGACCTTGGCCAGGTGGTCCCCGGCGGCCGGGATATCGACGACGACGACGGTGGCGCCGTCGCGGTACAGCGTGCGGGCGATGGCGGCACCAATGCCCCGGGCGGCGCCGGTGACAACCGCGACCTTACCGGCCAGCGGCTTCTCGGCGTCAGCCGGCAACTGGCCCGCGCCGGAGGTGACGGTGAGGAACTGCCCGTCCACGAAGGCGGAGCGGCCGGAGAGGAAAAAGCGGAGGGCGCCGAGGGTGCTCGGGCTGGTGGTGGTGGCGCCGTCGGCGAGCAGGATGCCATTCCCGGTGGCGCCGCCCCGCAGTTCCTTGGCCAGTGACCGAAGCAACCCGTCGATGCCCTGCCGGGCGGCGGCCGCGGCCGGGTCGGCGGTTCCCGCGGCGGCCCGCGAGACAGTGATCACGCGGGCGTTGGCGGCGAGGTCCCGCAGCGACGCCGCAGCGGAGAGCACCGGCTTTTCCAGGTCCTCGGGCCGGGCGGCCTCGTCCAGGACCAGGATGATCGCGCCGAGCTTCTCACGCGGCACCGCGTGGCGGCGGACATCCAGGTCCCAGGACAGCAGGGTGGCGGCCAGTTCGTCGGCGCCGCTTCCGGTGCCCTGCACCAGAACGGGTCCAACCACCAGCGGCTGGCCGGGCCGGTGCCGGCGCAGCACGGCAGGCTGCGGGAGCCCGAGCTTCTTGGCGAGGTCCTTGCCGAGGCCCTTGCTCACGAATTGTGTGTATTTGTCAGTCATCCGGTCCCCCTAGTGTGCTTCAAGAATGGCGACGACGCCCTGGCCGCCGGCGGCGCAAACGGAAATGAGGCCGCGGGCCGGGCGGCCGCCGACCTGCCCCTTGGCGTGCAGCATCTTTGCCAGTGTGGCGACGATGCGCCCGCCGGTCGCCGCGAACGGGTGCCCGGCGGCGAGGGAGGAACCGTTGACGTTGAGCTTGGCGCGGTCCACGCTTCCAAGGGCCCCGTCCAGGCCCAGCCGGGTCCGGCAGAACTCCTCGTCCTCCCACGCGGCCAGGGTGCTCAGGACGGTTCCGGCGAAGGCTTCGTGGATTTCGAAGAAGTCGATGTCATCGAACGTGAGGCCGTGGCGGGCCAGCAGGCGCGGGACGGCGAAGGCGGGCGCCATGAGCAGGCCGTCCTTGCCGTGGACGAAGTCGACGGCGGCGGCCTCCCCGTCAAGGACGGTGGCGAGCTTGGGCAGGTCGTGGGCGTCGGCCCACTCCTCCGTGGCGAGCAGCACAGTGGACGCGCCGTCGGTCAGCGGGGTGGAGTTGCCCGCCGTCATGGTCGCCTCGGCCCCGAGGTTCTTGCCGAAAACCGGCTTGAGCCCGGCGAGCTTTTCCTTGGTGGTGTCCGGGCGCAGGTTGGAGTCCCTGCTCAGGCCCCGGTAGGGGGTGAGGAGCTCGTCGAAGAAGCCGGCATCGTACGCGGCGGCAAGGTTGCGGTGGCTGTTGTAGGCCAGTTCGTCTTGGGCTTCGCGGGTGATCTTCCATTGCGCGGTGGTGAGGGCCTGGTGTTCGCCCATGGACAGTCCGGTGCGCGGCTCGCCGGTGTTCGGCGCGTCCGGGGCGAGGTCCTTGGGGCGGATCCGGCTCAGGACCTGGAGACGCTGCGGCAGGGTCTTGGCGCGGTTGAGGTCCAGCAGGATTTCACGCAGGCCTTCGCTGACGGCGATGGGGGCGTCGGAGGCCGAGTCCACGCCGCCGGCAATGGCGGAGTCGATTTGGCCGAGCTTGATCTTGTTCGCCAGGCCCAGCACGGTTTCGAGACCGGTGGCACAGGCCTGCTGCAGGTCGTAGGCGGGGGTTTCGGCCGAGAGCGCCGAGCCAAGGACGGCCTCCCGGGTGAGGTTGAAATCCCGGGAGTGCTTCAGGACGGCGCCTGCGGCGACTTCGCCGATCCGTTCATCCTGCAGCCCAAACCGGGCAATGAGGCCGTCGAGTGCAGCGGTGAGCATGTCCTGGTTCGAGGACTTGGTGTACGCGCCGCCGGTGCGGGCGAAGGGGATGCGGTTGCCGCCGACGATCACGGCCTTGCGGAGCTGGGGGGCTGCGGTCGCGCGCGGGGTGCGGGAAGCCGTCTCCTGCGGTCCGGTTGCGGACGTTCCGTTTTCAGTCATGAGCTG
>NZ_JBFTNO010000254.1:0-3618 GCF_056397525.1 Arthrobacter sp. 05L45_2
GCCGTGCTCCTGATCATGCTGGGCCACGGGCTGGGCACCATGATCGGCCGGCGGATCCGCAGCGTCGTCCGGATCAGCCCGCTCCGCCTGGTCGACCGGGTGGTCGGCGGCGGGGTCAACCTCGCGGTGTCCGCCCTCGTGATGTCCATGCTGGCGTTCAGCATCAGCGCCCTGGGTGTTCCTTTTGTGTCCCAGCAGCTTGCCGATTCGAAGGTGATCGGCTTCATCGACGGCGTCACGCCCACGCCGCTGAAGACGTCCATGGCGCAGCTGCGGTCGGCCGTGATCGGGGACGGTATCCCCACCCTGTTCGAGGGAGGCGTCGGCAGCCGGCCGGTGCCGGTTCCGGATGCCAGCACCGACACCCCGGCACTGAACAAAGCCGCCGCTTCCGTACTGAAGATCGCCGGCACCGCGTACCAGTGCGGCCAGAACCAGACCGGCACCGGTTTTGTGGTCTCGCCAGGTCGCGTCGTGACGAACGCGCACGTGGTGGCCGGCGTGCCGGAGCCTGTGGTCGAGGTCCCCGGCGGCGGGGCGCTTCCCGGCCGGGTGGTCTACTTCGACAGCCGGCACGACCTCGCCGTGCTGGCCGTGGACGGACTGCCCTCCGCTCCGCTGCCCATGGGCCAGGACCTGCCCGCCGGCAGCCCGGCCGCCTTCGCGGGCTACCCGCACGGCGGTCCGTTCCAGTCGAAGCCGGCAACCGTGCGCGACATCACCACCGTCCTGGTCCCGGATATTTACGGGAACAA
This sequence comes from Arthrobacter sp. 05L45_2, assembly GCF_056397525.1. NCBI lineage: Bacteria > Bacillati > Actinomycetota > Actinomycetes > Micrococcales > Micrococcaceae > Arthrobacter > Arthrobacter sp. 05L45_2. The sequence continues at coordinate 756 of NZ_JBFTNO010000254.1, forward strand.
CGCCGCCGCCGAGGACGTCTACCGGCTGGCGGGCGACGTCCAGCCGGGCAACTCCGGCGGCCCCTTGCTGACCACGTCCGGGCAGGTGGCCGGCGTCGTCTTCGCCAAGTCAACCTCTGAACCCTCGCTCGGATTCGCCATCACCATGAATGATCTCGCCCCCGTCGCCGCCCGCGCTGCCGGGCTGGGCACCGCCGTTTCGCCGGGTCAGTGCATCAAGAAATAGCCGCGAGGTGTTCGTAGCCGCACCTTAGCCCGCAGGCGCTTCGATCCACTCCAGGCTTTGGCCGTGCGGTCCGGCGATCGCCACGGGCAGCCCGTCTTCGAGCAGCAGGAAGCGGCCGCCCAGACGCGATTCGTCCATTTCCGGCACCACGCTGGAGCCGTCGGCCTGCACGATCACCATGTGGCCCTCGTTAGAGATCCAGTGGCAGCCGCGGTCGGCTGCCAGCAGGCCAATCGTGTCGCGGAAACGCTCCCGGCTCTCCGCGTCGAGGTAGGCCATCACGGCGCTGTGGAATACCACCAGGGCGGCGTCCGGCGGTGCCTGGTCCGCCAGGGCCACGAGTTGTTCGTTGAGGTCCCCGGCGACCAGCAGGGGCGGATCTGCGCGGGCGACGCTGATCGCTTGGCGCAGCCGCTGGCGGCGGAAGTCCTGCTCCGGCCAGATCAGGGCCTCCAGCCAGGCGACGTCGTCGGCGTTCCGGATGTCCAGGGGATTGAGGTCGATCCCGGCGCGCCAGGCCACCTCCGGCAGCACGGCTGGCAAAGGCACCGGGCCGGCCGTGGAACACCGCAGGACAGGGTAGGTCCCGGCCGCGGCGCCCGCAGGATCGAGGCGCGTCAGGGCACCGGGCCCGGCGTCGAACTCGTAACCGTAGCGGTCCGGGTACAGGGTGAGCCCGGCCGACGCGCCGACCTCGATCAGGGCCAGTGGCCGGCGCTCCGCTGCGGCGATCCGCGCCAGGGACGGCAGGAGCGCGGCGCAGCGGCCGGCCTCGTTCGTCTGCGTGGAGYGCGCGAGGACGGTCCGGGAGACGGCGCCCCAGTGACGGTCCAGGAACTGCCGGAACTCCGGGTAGGGGCTGATCCCGGCGCCCAGGAAGCGGGCGGCCGCCAGCATCAGCAGCGGCTGGCGTTTGTTGTGCGGCCACTGATCGATCCGCCGGAGCAGCGCGGGATCGTCGGCGATGCCCAGCGACCACTCCGCGTAGCAGGCGGAGTTGCCGGGCGCGTCGACGGTACCGAAGTGCCGGTACCAGTCCGAGGTCCGGGTGGGCCCGGCATCCGGGGCCATGGTCAGCCCCGGGGCGCGTTCAGTTCGGCGAGGTATTCGACGGCGAAACGGTAACCCAGGACGCCGGCGCCGGCGATGACGGCTTTGCTGACATCGGACAGGTAGGAGTGGTGCCGGAACGGTTCACGGGCGTGCACGTTGGTGATGTGGACCTCGACGGCGGGCACCTGCACGGCCGTGAGGGCATCCCGGATCGCCACCGAGGTGTGGGTATAGGCGCCGGCGTTCAGCACGATGCCGACGGCCTTGCCGCGGGCCGCGTGGATGGCGTCGATGAGCGCGCCTTCATGGTTGGACTGGAAGCACTCGACGGCGAACCCGAGGGCCGCGCCTGCGTCCTTGGCAAGCTGTTCGACGTCGGCAAGGGTGGCCGTGCCGTACTTTTCCGGCTCGCGGGTGCCCAGCAGATTCAGGTTGGGACCATTGAGGACCAGGATTGTGCCGCGGCCGGGGTCCGAGGGGGTGGCTTCGCTCATGCCTGCCAATGTACCGCGTTGGCGCGGCCGGACGCTGATGTGTCCTGCCGCGGCCGCCGCCCCCGCCGGCTGAGCCCCCACCGGCTGGTGGGGGCCCAGGGGGCCGACGGCCTATGCGTTAGACCTTGAGCGCGGGCTACTTCTTGAGCGAGCTCGCTATCTGGGCCATCACGGTGTTGTCGGCCAGGGTGGTGGCGTCGCCCACTTCGCGGCCTTCGGCGACGTCCTTGAGCAGGCGCCGCATGATCTTTCCGGAGCGGGTCTTGGGCAGTTCCGGCACCACCAGGATGGTCCGGGGCTTGGCGATCGGCCCGATCTCCTTGCCCACATGGTTGCGGAGTTCCTGGACCATCGCGTCGCCGGAGTCGACGGCGTCCGCGCGCAGGATGACGAACGCGACGACGGCCTGCCCGGTGGTCTCGTCGGCGGCTCCGACGACGGCGGCTTCCGCTACGGCCGGGTGGGAGACGAGGGCGGACTCGATCTCCGCGGTGGAGAGCCGGTGGCCGGAGATGTTCATAACATCATCCACCCGGCCCAGCAGCCAGATGTCGCCGTCGTCGTCCTTCTTGGCGCCGTCGCCGGCGAAGTACATCGTCTCGAAACGGGACCAGTAGGTCTCTTTGAACCGCTCCGGGTCCCCCCAGATCCCGCGGAGCATGGCCGGCCACGGCTCCCGGATCACCAGGTACCCGCCGGCCCCGTTGGGTACGGATTCGCCGGCCTCATCCACGACGTCCACGGCGATGCCGGGCAGCGGGACCTGCGCGGAACCCGGTTTGGTCGCGGTGACCCCGGGAAGCGGGGCAATCATCTGGGCGCCGGTTTCGGTCTGCCACCAGGTGTCCACGATCGGTGCCGGGTTATCTTTGGTTTCTCCGTGCGCGCCGGCGTTGGAGCCGATGACCTCCCGGTACCACATCCACGCTTCGGGGTTGATGGGTTCGCCCACGGACCCCAGGACGCGGATGGATGACAGGTCCGACTTGGCCGGGATCTCCTTGCCCCACTTCATGAAGGTGCGGATGGCGGTGGGGGCGGTGTACAGGATGGAGACCTTGTACTTCTCCACAATCTCCCACCAGCGGCC
>NZ_JBFTNO010000255.1:0-6811 GCF_056397525.1 Arthrobacter sp. 05L45_2
GAGTTAGGCAATCCACTCAAGAGCGCCAACTTCGGAGAAGTTGGCGTGCTTCATACGGTACAGCAGTTGGGACTCAATGTCACATTCAGATCACGGCGTGTCACAGAAATGCGAGTGGTCCCTCGGGTTGGCTAAAGCCAGCCCAGCGGGTCAACGACTTCCCCATTAACCATCACCTCGAAGTGGAGGTGGCAGCCGGTGGAGGCGCCGGTGGTCCCGCTCATCGCCACGACATCTCCGCGTGAGACCTGCTGGCCTACGTGGACGTTGGATGACGACAAGTGGTTGTACGTGGTCTCCAGGCCATTGCCATGGTCGATCACGATGCGGTTGCCGCCCCCGTAGGGGTGCCAACCGGAAAAGGTAACGGTGCCGCTCGCAGCGGCGTGCACGGCCGTGCCGCACTGGGCGACATAGTCCTGGCCGCGGTGGAACTCGCCGACGGCCCCGGTGATGGGGCTGATGCGGTAGCCGAAGGGTGAAGCGGTGACCATCACGTCCAGCGGCGCGCCCAGGCTGCCTGCCGACGCTGCCCGGGTGATGGAGCCGGCCGACTGTGCGCTGAGCAGCTGCTTGAGCTTGCTGTCCGGATCGCCCTTGGTGGTCACGGCGGTGCGGTTGAAGTTGATCGCGGCCGCTGCGGCCTTGACTTCCGGCTGTGCCGCGGCGGAAACGGAGCCGGACCGGGCCGTGTCGGTGGCCATCGCGGGGCCGGTGGCCGGCACGGCAACGGTGAGCACCAGACCGGTGGCAGCCAGGGCAATGCCCGCCTTCTGCCCGACGCCGCTGACGGCGGCAAAGTCGGTCACCTGCCGGAACGGGCTGCGCCTGCCGCGGCGTTCGTCGCGGCGCGCATCGCGCGGGCGCTCGTCGTGTACGACGGCGGCCGGGCGCGGCTCCGGAGCGGGACCGGTCGCACGACGGCGGCCCCTGACGGTCTGGATGGTCAAGAAGGTTCCTCTCTGGAAAGCCTGCGAAGTTAGCTGTCGGATTCGGGTCAGAGAGTTCAAAGACCCGGTCCGCCGGTGCAAGCATTCAGGCGCAGGGGTGTCCAGGGACATTCCTGCGAAAGCGCTTGCCGCTAGCGGACTTCACCCCAAGGCTGCTGGTTCAGCAGCCGTTAGTGGTTCCCCCGCCTCTGCCAGAAAGGTGAATCGCCTACTGATCCGCTGGCAGAGCTCGGCTCCGGATCAGATAACGCTTGTGTATCGGTGCTAGTCATCAACTATAGGCGATTAAGGGACACGGTAATAATTCCGTTATCCGGCCTGTGCATAACTATCCGGCGTCCCCGCGGGCGTCCGAGGGGACGAAGTTACCCCAGCGTAACGAAGACGTGGGCCGCGACCTCGGGGGGCAGTTCGAGGGCCCCTTCGATGTCCGGAACACGCACCGAGATGTACTCCCCTACCCGTTCCAGCGATACCCGGGCGCCGGGACGGATTCCGCCTTCATCGAGCTGGACCAGCAGCTCCGGCTCCACCTGGATGGGCTCGGCCAGGCGGCTGACGGTGATCCGCGAGTCGGCACCGTAGCCTGCCATGGCGTCAAGGAGGTTGACCACTCCACTTCCGCGCTCGGGCGCCGGGAGGCCGCCGAGGTCGGCAAGTCCGGGGATCGGGTTTCCGTAGGGGGACACGGTGGGGTGGTCCAGCATTTCGAAGATCCGGCGCTCGACGCGCTCACTCATCACGTGCTCCCACCGGCACGCTTCCTCGTGGACGTAGGCCCAGTCCAGGCCGATGACATCGGCGAGSAGGCGTTCGGCSAGRCGGTGCTTGCGCATRACCYCGATKGCRCGTTTCCGTCCSGTTTCCGTCAGTTCAAGGTGCCGGTCGCCGGAAACAACCACCAGGCCGTCGCGCTCCATGCGGCCAACGGTCTGGGATACGGTGGGGCCGGAGTGGCGGAGACGTTCGGCGATGCGGGCGCGGAGGGCGACGATGTTCTCTTCTTCAAGTTCCAGGATGGTCCGGAGATACATCTCGGTGGTATCGATCAGATCCGTCATTCAGCTCAGCTCCTCGAGCGCCGTCCTTGCGTCTTTCCCACCGTACAGCCTGCAGGATGCGCCCTGGCTGGATCCGGCGTACGTCACGCTCAGCCTAGCCTATTTTGAATTACTCCGGATAATTCAGCGTCCGGCGGGCGGCAGTTGCGGCCCTCCCCACCGCCGCGTCTCAGTGACCGGACTATGACGGGACATTTTCCCGCCCGCGCAGGGCCGTCGGGCAGAATAAATAGCGTCATGGCCGCCCCGGCGCCGGACCCGCCCAGCCACGCCACGCACCCAGCCGACAATTGGAGCCACTGTGAGCGACACCAGCATCACTATCCCCGCGAACCTGCTGCCCCAGGACGGCCGGTTTGGCGCCGGTCCCTCGAAGGTCCGGCCGGAACAGATCGAGGCCCTCACCGCGGCGTCGGCTAAGTTGCTGGGCACCTCGCACCGCCAGGCGCCCGTGAAGGACCTCGTTGGCTCGGTCCGGAGCGGCCTCAGCGAGTTCTTCCGCGCCCCCGACGGCTACGAGGTGATCCTTGGCGTCGGCGGTTCCACCGCGTTCTGGGACATCGCCAGCTTCGGCCTGGTAGAGAACAAGGCGCAGCACCTCTCGTTCGGCGAGTTCGGTTCGAAGTTCGCCGCTGCCACGAACAAGGCCCCTTTCCTGGCCGAATCGTCGATCATCACCTCGGCGCCCGGCACCCGCCCCGAACCGCAGGCCGAGGCCGGCGTCGACGTCTACGCCTGGCCGCAGAACGAGACCTCCACCGGGGTCGCGGCGCCGGTCAAGCGCGTGTCCGGAGTGGACGGGGACGCGCTGGTCCTGGTGGACGCCACGTCCGCGGCCGGCGGCCTGGACGTTGACGTCGCCGAGGCCGATGTCTACTACTTTGCCCCGCAGAAGAACTTCGCCTCCGACGGCGGTCTTTGGCTTGGGCTGTTCTCCCCCGCCGCGCTGGAGCGCGCCGCCCGGATCAAGGCCGGCGGTCGCTGGATCCCGGACTTCCTGGACCTCCAGACGGCGATCGATAACTCCCGGCTCAACCAGACCTACAACACACCCGCGCTTGCCACGCTGGTGACCCTGGACGCCCAGGTGCGGTGGCTGAACAGCAACGGCGGGCTCGACTTCGCCGCCGGACGGACCGCCGAATCGGCCGGGCGCATCTACCGCTGGGCCGAGGAGTCGCCATACGCCACACCGTTTGTGGCCCGCGCCGAAGACCGCTCCAACGTCATCGCCACCATCGACTTCGACGACTCGATCGACGCCTCCGCCGTTGCCAAGGTGCTGCGCGCCAACGGCATCGTGGACACGGAGCCGTACCGCAAGCTGGGCCGCAACCAGTTGCGCATTGCCACGTTCGTGGCGATCGAGCCCKACGACGTTTCCGCTCTGCTCGCCTGCATCGACTACGTCGTGGGAGAGCTCAAGAAGTAGCTCCGGCGTCCTCCTGCGGGAAGCGTCAGCGCTCGACGGCGTCGTCCGGGTCTTCCACCCCGGCGGTGCCGTCCGTCGTTGACCGACCAGGGACAACCTGGAAGTAGCGCAGCCCGCGGGCGCGCCGGTTGAACGCGATGCGCAGGTGCTTGGCCCGGACAATCCACACCATGCATCACCGGGTCCGTGGTGGTCTGTACGTAGCCGTTGGCGCTGGTCATCATGGTGATGGCAAACAGCCCCACCGGAACCAGAGCCACACCGAACCAGAAGTAGTCCGGCGCCAGGGCGGCCAGGCCCGACGTCACCCCGAAGGCGCCGGCCGCACCGAAGATCACCCGCATCCTGGGCCGGCCGCGCCCGGCAGAGAGCAGCGCGCCGGCCACGGATCCGATGGCCATGATCGAGTTCATCAGGCCGAAGGCACCGGCATCGAGGCCGAATTCGGTGCCGACCATCGCGGCGATAAAGAGGACAAAGTTCAGTCCGAGCGTCCCCACAATGAACACGGCCACCAGCACCACCACAATGTCGGGCCGGAARCGSACGTASCGCAGGCCCTCGCGGATCCGGCCCTTCCCGGCCGGCGCCCGCGGCAACTGCCGCAGCGAGTCCGCGGGAATCTTGGCCAGGCTCAGGAGCAGCGCCAGGAAGGTCACGGTGTTGACCAGGAAGACCCAGCCCGGGCCGATGGCTACGGTGAGCAGCCCGGCGACGGCCGGCCCGATCATCCGGGCTACGTTGAACGAGGCGCTGTTGAGGGCGACGGCGTTGGGCAGGTAGTCGTCGCGGACCAGTTCGGAGACGAACGTCTGGCGGACCGGGGCATCGAAGGCGGAGACGACGCCCAGCAGCAGGGCGAAAATATAGACGTGCCACAGCTGGGCGGCCCCGGACAGCACGAGGGCCCCAAGAGCGGCGCTCAGGAGAGCCATGGCGGACTGTGTCAGGACCAGGAGCTGCCGGCGGTTGAAGCGGTCGGCGGCGAGCCCGGCCACGGGCGCGAGGAACAGCTGGGGCCCCAGCTGCAGCGCCATGGTGATGCCCATGGCCCCGGCGTCCTGGTGGCTGAGATGGTCAAAGACCAGCCAGTCCTGCGCGGTGCGTTGCATCCAGGTCCCGATGTTCGAGACCAGGGCGCCGATGAACCAAATACGGTAGTTCAGGATGTGCAGCGATTTGAAGGTGGACCTCATGTCCTGGCCTTCCGCTGCGCTACCCCGAACGGTTCCAAGCTGTTAGTCGGCCTCTACAGTGGAATCGTCGGAAGGTCCGTCCACGGCAGGTTCGTCGCCGGAGGTTACGGCCTCGTCCGGATCCCCGTCGGGGGTCCCGGCGTCGGAGGTTGCGGCATCGTCGTCAGCGGTATCCCGCGGCGCGTCCGCGGCGGGGGCATCCCCGGCGGGGGCATCGGCGTCGTCGTCCTGCTGGGCGTCCTCCGGCCGCACGCGTTCAGCCCACGGCACCCATTCCGGGGCGAGGATGGAGTCCTCGGAGGGCAGCAGGCCCAACTCGTCCACGGTCACCACTTTGGAGCGCGAATTGCGGGTCAGGACCGCGTACCACTGCCAGCCGCCGTACCCGGGAAGTTTCGACTCGAAGAGGTGGGTCACCAGCCGGTCGCCTTCGCTCTTGGCGCCGAGGTGTTCCCCGATTTGCTCCGCCGGGGCGATGCCTTCCACTGCGGCGCGGGCGACGTCGATCGAGGCGGCCAGGAATGCATCCGGCTTGCCGGTGCGCCATGCGGGCACACCGTAGCGCGGCTTGGACCCTGCCTTGGCGCCGGCGGCGGCACCGGCCGTCACGGCGGCGTTCTGCTCAGGTTCCGGAGTCATCGCAGGGCCTTAAGCGTCGAGCTCGTCGGCGACTTTGCGCAATGCGGCGGCAATGGCCTTGGCCTTGTTGCCTTCCGGGTACTTGCCCGCGGACAGCGTGCCGGACAGGTTGTCCAGCACACTGACGAGGTCCTGCACCAGCGGGGCCAGATCCTTCGCGCTGGGCCGTTTGGCCTTCGCGATCGAGGGGGTCTTGTCCAGCACCCGCAGGCCCAGGGCCTGGGCTCCCTTGCGGCCGTCGGCTACGCCAAACTCCACCCGGGTTCCGGCCTTAAGCTCAGTAACGCCCTCGGGCAGCGCTGACTTGGGCAGGAAGACCTCCTGGCCGTCCTCGCCTGCGAGGAAACCGAAACCTTTTTCCTTGTCATACCACTTGACCTTGCCGGTGGGCACGTAATCAACCTTCTTCGTTCTACGGGGACGCGGCCGGCAGTCAGCGCGTCCGCATGGTTATGCGGGTTCAGGGTGTGACTGCCCGGACCGTGTTGGTCTGTTCCCCCAAGGTTATCCTGCCTTGGCCATTTTGACGGTTTGAGGCACGGGCGAAGCCGGGCTGTTAGCGTTGGCTCCATGACTGAACAGCGCTTCCGGCGGCCCCTCTTTCTTCTTGCAGCCGCCGTTGCCRCGCTCTCTCTGGCCGCCGTCGGGACCGTTATGGTCATGGCCTTGAATAACACCGTGGCCCCAGCCTGGATCACCTCCGCCGCACTTTACGGGCTGCCGGTGGCCTTCCTGCTGATGCTCATCCTGGTGGTCGACGCCGTCGCGGCCCGGCGCCGCGCGCCCGGGCACGGCGAAAGGTAGCGTTGGACTGATGTCCCTCATCCGCGCGCTCAGCAAGGAACTGCAGGCACGCAGCGACGACTCGTTGCGTGTGTTGTTCTCCGCGCGGCCTGACCTGATGTCCCCTGCTGTTCCCGATTTCTCCGCCCTTGCGGCCCGTGCCAGCGGCCGGGTCAGCGTGCAGCGGGCGCTGGAGCGCCTGAACCGTCCGCAGATGCAGGTCCTCGAGACCCTCCACCTGTGCACCAACACTGACACCGGGCAGAGCGCGTCCGCCGCGGCGCTCAAGAGGCTCATCAACGGTTCCACCGTCACCGCCCTGGACCGGCTGCTCCACTCCCTGCAGGACCTGGCCCTGGTGCAGCGCGCCGAGCCCCCGCACGGCTCAAGCGCGGCCACCGCCCGGCAGCGCCATTACCTTCCCGTCGGCAGCCTCAAGGACGTCGTCGGCATCTACCCGGCCGGGCTGGGCAGGAGCTACACCGAGCTCGTCCGCCTCCAGCCTGCCTTCGCCCAGCGCGTGGTGCAGCTGGTGGGCGAACTGCACCATACGGGAGCCGCCATCAGCCCGGCGTCCACTCCGATGGAGGCAGCGCTGTCGCTCCAGCACTGGACAGCCTCGCCGGAAGCACTGCACACCCTCCTCGCCACCGCTCCGGAACGCACAGCGGCGTTGCTGGCCCGCTTCGGGAACTGGGCCATGGGGGCCGTACCGCAGGCGCAGCGCCGCGCGTCCGTACTCAACGAGGG
>NZ_JBFTNO010000256.1:0-3565 GCF_056397525.1 Arthrobacter sp. 05L45_2
GGCGACGACCTGCACGAGAAGGTCCAGTACTTCCTCGAAGACACAATCACCGCCTTCATCGACGAGGCCACGGCCGAGGGCACCGGCGACGACTGGGACTTCAACCTGCTGTGGACGAACCTGAAGACGCTCTACCCGGTCAGCTTCTCGCCCCGCGACGTGATCGATGAAGCCGGCGGGAAATCGCGGATTACCGTGGAGTTCCTGAAGGAAGAGATCCTCTCCGACGCCCGCCTGGTCTACCAGGCCCGTGAAGAGATGATCGGCTCCGAGAGCATGCGCGAACTCGAGCGCCGTGTGGTCCTGTCCGTGATCGGCCGCAAGTGGCAGGAACACCTCTACGAGATGGACTATCTCAAGGAAGGTATTGGCCTGCGGGCCATGGCCCAGCGCGATCCCCTGGTCGAGTACCAGCGTGAAGGCTTCACCATGTTCCAGGCGATGATGGAAGCGATCCGCGAGGAAAGCGTGGGCTTCCTGTTCAACCTGGAGGTCGAGGTGACCCCGGCGCAGGACGTTGTGGTGGACGACGCCGCGGGCCAGCACGCCGAGCACGTCGAACCGCAGATCCATGCCGCCGGACTGGAAGCGCCGGAGAAGCCCGCCACGCTGCAGTACACGGCGCCGGGCGAGGACGGCGCAGCGCAGACCCGGGTCGAGGCCAAGTCTTCGGGCCGCTCCGGCAACCCGGCGAAGGCCGCAGCGCAGGAGCCGCCGCGCCGCGCCAACAAAAAGAAGCGCCGCTAGGAACCGCTAGCAGCCGCCGGGACTTTTCCTGAGCGCCGAAGCGGGGCCGGAACGAACTGTTCCGGCCCCGCTTTTTGTTGCCTCCTCCTTTCCCGGGTTCCGGCGCAACGTCACCCGATCTCAAGCACGGTCACCCGCCACACGAGCCTGCTGCGTTCGAGCCGGAGGGCGACGGCCCGGACACGAAGCTCGTCCGAGACCACGGCGCTTGCCTCGTAGACGTCCTCCGACACCCGGCAGGCTCGCACGGAGCGCACGCACGGATTCCGGTGCAGCCGACCGGCCGTGGGGGAGGGGCCGGAGGCCACACGGCGGGTCAGCGCAGCCCGGTGTTGCAGGGCCGCCATGCAGCGTTCGTCCAGCCGGCGGGAGAGCTGCTGCGCGGGACGCGTGCCGGCGAGGACCTCCACGGCAGCCTGCACGGTAGACCGGCAGAACGCGCACACGTCACGGTCCTCATCGACCACCCGCAGGGCAGGGGGCCGGCCGTCAGCGGTGTTCCGCGGCCCGGGAGGCAGGGGTCCGGAAGGCTGGGCTGCAGGAGGCCGCGCCTGACTGGGCCGCGGCGCCGTCGGAAGTTGGATGACGGAGCCTGCGCGGAGGGCGGCAGTGGAGCTCATGGGTCTTCCTTTACTGGTTGGTGTCAGCTGGTGGTTGATCAGGTCAGGCGACGCGGTCAGGGAGTAACGGGCAGGCGGAGGACCTGCCCGGGCAGCAGCAGTCCCGGATCGGTGCCGATGACGGCGCGGTTGGCCTGGTAGAGCCGCGGCCAYGCCAGGGCGATGTCGAGGTCGGACGCGAGGGGCCCCAGCTCCGCTGCGCAGATGCTCCACAGGGAGTCGCCTGCCCGGACTGTGATGCTGGCTTGGCTTTCCGCCGGGGAGCGGAACTGGCGAGGTGCCAGCGGGCCGGGATCCACGGCTGGCGGCGCCGGGGTCCAGTGCGGATCGAGGCCAAGCGCGGGAGGGACCGTACCCGGGACAGTCGGCGGTGGTGACGGGACTTCCCCTGTGGGGAGCCAGGCGGCGGAGATTGCGGGCGGCGGTGCAACTTCCGGGGCGGCCGGGCCCGTGCCGGCATGGGCCAGCGGGGCTGTAACCAGCTGGAGGCCGACGGCGGCGAGGGCGAGTCGGCGCATAAAGGCCGGGCTGAATTTTCCGGCCACAGCCGCGGCTCCGGAGCTGCCCTGGCGCTCCAGCAACGCGGCCACCATCGCGATGGCGAACGTGAGGGCCCACCAAACGACGATGATCAGGCCTGTGGTGTTCGCCGCGACTCCGAGGTGGTCCTCGAAGGACAACGACTGGCCCCGCGCGGCCGAGGCCTGCAACCGGCGGCCCAGCCCGGCGCCGGACCAGGCAAGGAAAGCGCCCAGTCCCAGAATGGCAACCGCCATGAGGGCATCGGCTCCGAGCCTGTGCTGCCGGCCGATGACTGACAACTCACTGCTCTTCATAACCGCCTCCTTTGGGTGGTTGCTCGCGGATGCACTCTCACCAACGGCAAGCATGCGACGTTTGATGCTGTTTGATGCTTTTTGATGGCTTTAGACTGAGTCTGCTCCCATTGGAACTGTTTTGTCCAGAGTTTCAGGGATCCTGTGGATTGACCGGAATCGGGGCCCCGCCTACGCTGGCGCCATGCGTTGGGACGCCCTGTTTGCAGACCTGGAAGCACAACTGGCGGCCGCCGAGCGCGCCGACCTCGACGTCGAAATCGGTGAACGGGCGCGGGTGGAGGCCGCAAACATCGAACTGGCGGACCGGCTGAGGGGGTCCCTAGGGACCAGGATCGGCGTCCACCTGGGGTCCGGCAGGATCCACGAGGGCATCCTGAGCCACGCAGGCTCGGAATGGCTGGTCCTGGACGAGGAACGGCACCAGCTGCTGATTCCCTACGCCTCCGCCGCGCACTACGCCGGCCTCTCCCGGCTGGCCGTCGGAGCGGGATCGATCGTGCGGCAACGGCTCGGACTGGCCAGTGCCCTCCGGGGCCTGGCCCGGGACCGTGCGTCCCTGGCCGTGATGGTGTCCCGCGGGGCCGCGGACGAATCCGTGCTGCACGGGCTCATCGACAGGGTCGGCCGCGACTTCCTGGACTTAGCGGTCACAGGACCAGGGGAGGAGCGACGGTCCGGAAATGTCAGCGCCGTGGTGACCATTCCGTTCGGGGCCCTGGCAGGGTTGAGGTCCGCCCGTGTGGCGTAGCCGGGTTGCGGGGGCCTAGCCGGGCGAGCGGTTCAGCGGCCCTTGGCCTTGGCCTCGTCGATCATGCGGCTGGCTTCGGCGTACCGTTCCTGGATGTACTGCTCCAGCATGGTCTCCTCGACCCGCCACTGGCCGCGTCCCCCCACCTGAATGGCTTTGAGCTGACCACTCCGTACCAGCGCGTAGGCAGCGGGGGAGTTAATCTGCAACTGCTCGGCTACGTCCGCCAGGGTCAGGAATCGGGGCATGGCACCATTTTGCCACTGTTAGCCGCGTTTGGGGCCGTTATCCACATAGTGCCGCAGTTTGCTTCGACATCTTCCCGAGCGACCGCCAATTCGTGACAATGGGGGTGTCCGGCACCGCGCCCGGGCTGCGACGAGGGGGGACTGGACGCATGAGTGTGAGCCCGGAGGCAAGCGGTGCCCGGCTGAAGAAGCCATCCTGGAAGGACCCTCGGCTTCTTGTGGGCATCCTGCTGGTTCTGGCCTCCGTCGTCGGCGTCGTATCGCTTGTGGCCGCCGCGGACCAGACCACGGAGACCTTTGCCGCCAGCGAGCCGATCGCCGTCGGGGAGAACCTGACGGCCGACAAACTCCACCGGGTCAAGG
>NZ_JBFTNO010000257.1:0-3532 GCF_056397525.1 Arthrobacter sp. 05L45_2
CTGCAGCCCCGGCAGCGGCTGTGACGGCGAAGCCGCGCCCGATGCTTCGGACGCGGCTGGCCAGGGTGGTTCCGGCGGGCACGGCTACGGCTTCTTGTTGCCGGGCTTAGTCGGCTGCGCGGACGGCGCGGAGGACGGGGCCGGGCTCGGCGACGACGGCGCCGTGTTGGAGTTGCTGTTCCCGCCGCCGTTGTTGCCGCCCGTGTTGGTGTTCGGCTGCTGGTATGGCGTGGGTTCGGTCAGCAGGTTCGACGGCGGTTCCGGGAACGGTTCGGTGCCGTACCCGGGCGCGATCTGGGACATGAACCGGGAGAACATGGGACCGGCAATCATGTAACCGTCGATGCCCTGGTAGAACTGGCCGTTGACMGTGATGTTCTGGCCSGARCGTCCCTGGKCGCCGAGCGGGTCRCCAAACCAGGCSGCSGTGGCCAGGCCSGTGGTGTGSCCRACMACCCAGGTGGARCCGTTGTTGTTGGAGGTACCGGTCTTGGCCGCGATCGGGAAGTTGGTCACCGTCGAAATGCGTGGCTGGATCAGCGAGCCGGAGCCGCGGTTCAGGACTTCCTGCAGGGCGTAGTTCACGCCCCTGGCCACCTCGGGCTTGAGCGCGTCGCGGCAGTTCGTGGCCTGGCCGGGCAGCTTGCCCCCGGTCGCGTCCGTTACCGAGGTGATCGCGATCGGCGCGCAGTACCGGCCGTCGTTGGCGAAGGTGGCAAAGGCACTCGCCATGGTCAGCGGAGCGGTCTGGGTGGAGCCCAGGAGGTTGGAGATCTGGGACATATTGATCTTCGGGGTCGGCTCCTTGATGTGGCCGTTCGCGTCGAGGACAATCTTCCCGTCCTGGTCCCTGGTGGGCAGCCCCGAGTGCAGTCCGACCGCGTCCACGACCTTCTGGATCCCGCAGAAATCGAGCTGGGCGGCGGATGCGAACGTGATGGTGTTGATGGAGTTGTACAGGCCCTTGAGGACGGACATCGGCTTGTAATAGTCCGGTTCGGCGTTCTGCAGGTCCTCTGCGGCGCCCAGTTGCGCATCATGTTCGGGGGTGCTGTACGCGCCGGTGTTGGTGCCGCAGGTGTTCTTCCACGGGAAGTTCAGGGGGTACTGGCGCACGGAGCCGTCGACCACGGTGTTCATCGACTTGCCCTCGTCCAGCCACTCGGCGAAGGTGAACGGCTTCATGGTGGAGCCGGGCTGGGCGCCGCCGAGGCCGTTGAGGTCGTTGCCCTTGTCATCGAACCTGTCGACGTTGAAGTTCAGCTGCGTGTTGAACTTTCCCTTGGTTTCCAGCCATGAAGTGTTCTGGGCCATGGTGACGATCTTGCCGGTGCCCGGTTCCACGGACACCATGGACGCGCCCCACTTGTCCGGGTTCGCGCCGGCGGCGGAGTCAACCTGCGTCTGGGCGACCTTCTGGGCCTTCGGGTCCAGGGTGGTCTTGATGGTCAGGCCGCCGCGGAARATCTTSCGYTCGCGTTCCTTGGTGTCCGCMCCGTASGCSGGGTTGTTSAGCAGSAGGTGCAGCACGTAGTCGCAGAAGTACGGCGACGTCGGCGARTAGGCGCAGCCCTGGCGCGGCTGGGTCACCTTGGTCTTGACCGGCGTGGCGACGGCGGCGTCGTACTGGGCCTGTTTGATCTTCTTCTGCGACAGCATGGCCTTGAGGACCAGGTTGCGGCGGACCTTGGCGTTGTCCGGGTTGGTGATGGGGTCGTAGAACGACGGGCTGTTCACGACGCCGGCCAGGAGGGCCGCCTGCGGCAGGGTCAGGTTCTTGGCGGAGGTGCTGAAGAAGAACCGCGAGGCAGCCTCGATGCCGTAAGCGTCACGGTTGAAGAAGACGATGTTGAGGTAACCCTCGAGGATTTGCTCCTTGGAGAACTTCTTCTCCAGCGCGATGGCGAGCTTCATCTCGCGGAGCTTGTCACCGACGCCCTTGTTAACACCGTTCAGCAGGACCTTGTCGCCCTTGCCCTCGGACTCCAGGGAGGAGTTGATGACGTTGTTCACGTACTGCTGGGTGATGGTCGAGGCACCCTGCTTGTTGCCGCGGGCAGTGCTGACCAGTGCGCGGAGAATACCGGTGGTGTCGACGCCGCCGTGTTCGTAGAAGCGGCTGTCTTCAATGGCGACTACCGCGTCCTTGATGTACGGCGACATCTGGTCCAGCGAAACCCGGGTCCGGTTCTCCTGGTACAGGTTGGCGATGACGCTGCCGTCCGCGGCCAGGATCTTGGTCGACTGGCTCGGCGGCTCAACCTTCAGTTCCGCTGGAAGGGTCTCAAAGAATTTGATCGAACCGCTCGCGGCGTTGCCGGAAACGGCGGCCGCCGGGACCAGCAGCCCCGCCACGAGGACACCACAAATCGCGCTCACGCCCAGGAAAAGGATGAGCTTTCCGAGGGTGGTGGCCGTGTCGAATAAAGGGTTCTTACCAGTCGCCATGTTTTCCACTTTACCGGCAAGGACTAGGCTTTACTTCATGACCAAATGGGAGTACGCCACGATTCCGCTCATTATCCACGCGACCAAGCAGATCCTGGACCAGTGGGGCGAGGACGGGTGGGAGCTCGTCCAGGTTGTTACAGGCCCCGATGGAAACGGCCTGGTTGCCTACTTGAAGCGGGAGAAGAACTAGCAATGACCACCCCCGAAACAGCGGCGCCGGCCACGRCTGTGAGCACCGCAGCTCCGGCCGCCAGCACCGCCGGCCCGGCCGAAAGTGCCACGGCAACCGGCGCGTCGTCCGCCGTCGAACAACGCCTTGCCGAGCTCGGCCTGACGCTTCCCGACGTTGCCGCCCCGGTGGCCGCATACGTCCCCGCCGTGATCTCCGGCAACCACGTGTACACGTCCGGCCAGCTGCCCTTCATCGGCGGCAAGCTGGAAGCGACCGGCAAGGTCTCCGGYGGCACCGAGGCCGCCTCGGATGAGCCCACCGTCTCACCGGAGGCAGCCAAACGCTACGCGGAGATCTGCGCCGTCAACGCCCTGGCTGCCGTCAAGAGCGTCATCGGTGACCTCGACCGGGTCACCCGCATCGTCAAGGTGGTCGGCTTCGTCGCTTCCGACCCCTCGTTCACCGGCCAGCCCGGTGTTATCAACGGCGCTTCCGAGCTCCTGGGCAAAGTCCTCGGCGACGCCGGCCAGCACGCACGCTCCGCCGTCGGCGTTGCAGTCCTGCCGCTCGACTMCCCGGTCGAGGTCGAACTGATCGCCGAATTCGCCTAAAGGCCGGTCGCTTCCTTTGCCGCACTTAGCACGACGCCTGTTTGTCCTCCCCCCGGATCTTGAGGAGGCCGCCCGCAGCTGGATTGACCACGGCGAGCGGACCCCCCGGGCGCCCCGGTTCGCGTCCTCCGTGGTCCTGCTGCGCGATTCGCCCACCGGTCTGGAAACCTGGCTGGGTTACCGGCCCGGCTCGTCGCCGCTCGGCGTGCTCGCCTTCCCCGGCGGCTCGCTCGAATCCTCCGACGACGACGCCGTCGGCTGGCTTGGTCCGCCGCCACAGTGGTGGGCCGACCAGATG
>NZ_JBFTNO010000258.1:0-3523 GCF_056397525.1 Arthrobacter sp. 05L45_2
TGGTGGGACACACCGTGCTGGCCTTCCCGAACGAAGTCACCGTGGTGGACGGCATCCGGATATCGACGCCGGCCAGGACCTGGCTGGATTTGGCCCGCCGGCTGCGGCTGGAGGACCTGGTCGCTCTCGGTGACCAGCTGGTCCGCCAACCGCGGCCAGGACTCGAGCTCCGTACCGAGCCGTGGGCCACGCGCGAGGCACTGGGCACCATGCTGCACCGCCACCCGAAGCTGCAGGGCATCGT
The DNA here is from genome assembly GCF_056397525.1 of Arthrobacter sp. 05L45_2. Taxonomy (NCBI): domain Bacteria; kingdom Bacillati; phylum Actinomycetota; class Actinomycetes; order Micrococcales; family Micrococcaceae; genus Arthrobacter; species Arthrobacter sp. 05L45_2. The sequence continues at coordinate 245 of NZ_JBFTNO010000258.1, forward strand.
AAAAGCGCGCCTCGCCGCCGAACTCATCCGGCCGGGTGCCGACTCCGCACCGGAGACCCTCCTCCGGCTGGCGCTGACCGCCGGGGGCCTCCCGGAACCGGAGCTCCAGCTCAAGCTCGTTCCCGCGGACCCGTACTCACCGGCTGCCGATCTTGGTTACCGCAAGCTACGGGTGGCCATCCAGTACGACGGCGCGCATCACCGGACGCCCGAACAGCAGTCCCGGGACAATTACCGGGATGAAGCCTTCACCTCGGCCGGTTGGCGGTACTTCAAGTTCAACGCCGACGATCTCGCCAACGGTTTCAGGCGCGCTGTACGCAGGATCCGGGCCGCCGTCGAGACCCGTTAAACGCCTGTTGCCCTATCACTTTTGGCGGCTATGACGGGCTCATGCCAGCCATAAGTGATAGGGCAACCGGGGTGGGGCCGGGGTGGGGCGGGGGGTGGCGCTTGGTTAGCGCTTGAGCTGGGTCAGCTCCTGCAGGACCTCGTCCGAGGTGGTGATGATGCGGGCGTTGGCCTGGAAGCCGCGCTGGGCGACGATCAGGTTGGTGAACTCCTGGGAAAGGTCCACGTTGGACATTTCCAGCGAGCCGCCGGCCAGGGTGCCGATGCCGGGGTCGCCCGCGGCGCCGAGCTGAACGTTGCCGGAGTTGGCGGTGGCGACGTAGGACGAGCCGCCGGCCTTTTCGAGGCCTGCCGGGTTGGTGAACTTGGCGAGGGCGATCTTGGCCAGGACCTGCTTGGTGCCGTTGCTGAAGGACCCGATGAGGGACCCGTCGTTGCCGAGGGTGAAGGACTCCAGCTTGCCCGCCGGGGTGCCGTTCTGGCCGCTGACCGTCAGCGAGCTCACACCGGCGTACGAGGTCACCTGGCTCACGTCGAGGGTCTTGCCGGCAACGTTGAGCTTGCCCGGGGACGTCAGCTGGCCGTTGGTGAACTTCATCGAGTCGGCGATGGTTGCGCCGCCGTCGGTGGAGACACCCCAGCCGCCGGGCTGCTGGACGAAGGTAAGGGTGAGGTTGCTGGGGGCACCCACGCTGTCATAGACCTTCACAACGCGGTCGAACGACGCCGACCCGGCCTCGGCGGGGAGGTTCCCGTCGAGCGTCACCGTGGTGGTGGGGGTCGCGATCATGGTGTTCGGGTTCAGCGTGATGTTGCCGATGGCGCCGGCCTGGTTGACGACGCCGCTGTTGTTAGCGGTCCAGCCCTGCAGGATGCCGCCATCCGGGCTGACCAGCTGGCTGTTGGCGTCGAAGGTCATGGATCCCGCGCGGGTGAAGAGCTGCTGGCCGCCCTTGCTGGTGACGAAGAAGCCGTCACCGGAGATCATCATGTCCGTAGCGCGGCCGGTGCTCTGCGACGAGCCCTGCGCGAAGTTGGTGCTGACGCCGGCGACGCGGACGCCAAGGCCGATCTGCGCCGGGTTGCTGCCGCCGGTCTGGCCCTGCGGCGCGGAGGCCCCCTGGGTCATCTGGGACAGGGTGTCCTGGAACTGGGTGGAGGAGGCCTTGAAGCCGGCCGTGTTGACGTTGGCGATGTTGTTACCGGTGACATCCAGCATGGTCTGGTGGGCACGGAGGCCGGAGATTCCGGAGTACAGCGAGCGGAGCATGGGAACTGCCTTTCTGCGGGAGGAAACGGGTCAGGGAGCGGCCGGCGCGGTCAGGCCGGTGATGGAGTCGAGGGGAACGGAAAGCTGGCCGATTTTGACGGCCGGTACGGCGCCGGCAAAGGACACGGAGCTGGCGATGCCCGAGCCGGTGGTGCCGTCGGCGAGGGTGTAATCGACCGAGTGGCCGATGAGCTGGGACGCGGCCGACCGCATCTGGAGGGAGAATCCCTCCTTGCTGTTGGTGGTCAGTTCGGTCATTTTTTCCATCATGGACAGCTGGATGGTCTGGGCCATCATCTGGTTCGTGTCCATGGGGGCGCTCGGGTTCTGGTTCTTCAGCTGGGTCACGAGGAGGGTCATGAAGACGTTGGCGTCCATGGTCTGCACGGGTGCCCGGACGGCGGTGGCCGCCGGGGTCGCGCCCGCGGCCGTCACCGGCTGGGGAACGATGGGCTGGATTGTCATGAGTCGGATTCCTTCGGTCAGACGAGAATGTCGAGGGTGGTTTGGGGGCCGGCCAGAATGGTGGCGTTACGCAACGTCGACGCATCGGCCAGGGCATCCCAGCGGTGTCCGGGGCGCGGTTCGCCGGGGGCCTTCCGCCCTCCCGAGCCACCGCCGGCGCCGCCGCTCTGTGAGGCGTCGCGGCCGGCTGCTTGCTGGGCGTCCTGCCGGGCGTCGTTGCCCTGGCCCAGCGGGCCGCTGTGGTCCGAGACGTCGAGGCTGGCACCGAAGCCGGAGCCTGCGAGTTCCTTGCGCAGTTCAGGAAGGATCCCCCGCAGCGCCTCGCGGCCGGCGTCGCCCGGGGCGAACAGTTCGATCCGCACCCCTGCAGCGTCGATGTGCGCCCGGACGGTCATCGGTCCGAGGTCCTCGGGGCTGACTTTCAGGGTCATGATGTGCTGCCCGTGCGGTGCACCGGCGAGCGTGAACAACGGCTTGGCCAGCTGCGGGGTGAGCGCCGGCTGCTGCGCCGGCACCGGCGCGGGAGCGGCCGCAGGTGCCGCCTGGCCGGTGGCCGGGGAGGGAGCCGCCGTCGTGGTCACGGCTGCGGCACCGGCTGTTGCGGAAACGTCGACGGCGGGGGCCGCCTGCGCGGACGGGAGGCCTTCCGTCGTGGCGCCCGTGGTCCGGACGCCGGGCCTGGCTGCTGCGGAAACGCCCGCCGCCCCGGCGGCTCCGGCGGTTGCGGCCGGCGTCGTCGTGGCCGCGGCAGCATCGCCGGGGGCCAAAGTCTTGGCAGCAACCTTAGTAGCGGGAACGACGCCGGCGTCCCCGCCAGCGCTTGGAAGGCGGGGGTCCGGGGTACCGGGGCCCTGCGCCTCCGCAGCCGGGGCAGCGGCCCCGGGAAGGTTGGCGGCCGGCTGCTGGCCTGCCACGGCCGCAGCGGGGGCCGCAGCGGGGGCCGCGACAGGCACCGTGACGGGTGCCGTCGGAAGGCTCGCCGTGACAGCGGGGCCGGACGCCGTAGCAGCCGGCGCGGGGAAGGCGGCGGCAGCGGGCTGGTCAACGAGGCGGGGGTCGGCCGACGCCGGGGCGGCAGCCCCAAGGGCAACGCCGGAAGCTGTTGTGGCGGGGTTCCCGGCCGGCAGGACCGTGCCCTGAGAGCCGGCTGCCCCGGGAGTGTCCTGCGTTGCAGCCGAGGGCACATGGATGGC
>NZ_JBFTNO010000259.1:0-3492 GCF_056397525.1 Arthrobacter sp. 05L45_2
CTGTAAAAACCATGCCATCCACGGGGTGGACAACACAGCCAAAACAACCAATCAATAAAACAATTGGTATCAACAAACTTGGCACACTATTGAGTTCTCAAACAACAGACACACCCGGCACCACCACAACCCCAATACAGGGCCGCAACTCGCTCCGGAGCAACTTTTCAAACTTACCGGGTTCAGACTCCCAATGCAAATCCGATTTCCCGGACCTGAATCAGCAGACGAACCATCCCCACCAAAATTCCTTAGCGACAGAAAAGTCGAAAGAACCTGGTTTTGAATTATTTTTAGGGGATTGGCCGCCTCCGGTACTCCAGTTTTTCGCTGGCCTCCCTCGCGGCGACTTAGAAAACAATACACCCAACCGGGCCTATCCGCAAACGGGCTCCGGAGGCGACGTCTTGGGCCCACTATCCCTTGAAATCACGCGCTTCCCGCCACATCGGGCCGGCCGGCGGCCGCCACGAAAGAGCACCGGCGTCGCGGATGGAGGTTGTATCCTCCATCACTTTCGGTTGCGTCCCCGGATACGATCAGGGGGTGAGGGCAGAACGCCGGCGCCAGGAACCACTGACACTCCATCGGCGTGTGTCCGGACCGGCCGCCGAAGGACTTTCGCAACAGGATGTCGCCGCCCGTATCGAAGGCGGCCTGGACAACCGGGTTTCGGACAAAACCAGCCGGAGCCTCTGGCAGATTGTCCGCGCCAACGTACTCACACTCTTCAATGCAATCGTCGGCTCGAGTTTTCTGGTCCTGCTCCTGCTGGGCCGCTGGCAGGATGCGCTCTTCGGACTGGCAGCTGCCGGCAATGCCGCAATCGGCGTCGTCCAGGAGTTCCGCGCCAAACGTTCCCTGGACCGCCTCGCCATCCTTGACGCCCCGCGTGCCCGGGTCCTGCGGGACGGCAAGATCCAGGAGATCGCCACGGCCGACGTCGTCCGTGACGATGTGCTGGTCCTGCGCGCCGGGGACCAGGTTACCGCCGACGCCACGGTGCTGGACAGTGCAGGGCTGGAGGCCGACGAATCCCTGCTTACCGGCGAATCGGATCCCGCGGACAAGGACGCCGGATCCGAAGTCCTCTCGGGATCCATCATTGTGGGCGGTCACGGCAGGGCCAGGGTGGCGCGTGTGGGGGCCGACTCGTTCGCGAGCCGGTTGACGGCCGATGCCAGGCGGTTCTCCCTGGTGAACTCCGAGATCCGCAACAGCCTGAACCGGGTGCTCCGGTGGATTGCCTGGGGAATCCTGCCCGTGGCGTTGCTTGTGGTTAACAGCGAGCTGCAGGCCCGCGGCGGCTGGCAGGAGGCCATCAGCTCCGGTGCCTGGACGGCGGCCCTGGTGGGTGTCATCGCGAGTGTTATTGCCATGGTCCCGCTAGGTCTCGTCTTGCTGACCAGCGTCGCGTTCGCCGTCGGCGGGCTCAGGCTTGCCGGCCACAAGGTGCTCATACAGGAACTCGCCGCCGTCGAAGGCCTCGCCCGCGTGGACGTCCTCTGCATGGACAAAACCGGAACCCTGACCGAAGGCGGCCTCCGCTTCGAGGAGGTCCACCAGCTGACCGCCGCACCGGAGCCCGGGTGGGAGCACGCCCTGGGATGGTTCGCTTCCGAACCCGAAGCGAACGCTACGGCGCGCAGCCTGGGAACAGCTTTTGAAGACGACGGCGGCTTCCAGTCAATCTCCTATGTCCCCTTCTCCTCCTCCCGGAAATGGAGCGGTGTCACCTTTGGCACGGGGAACGGGAGAACGCCCACCTGGGTGCTGGGGGCCCCCGAGATGGTGTTGCCGGCGCCGGCGGACGGCCCCCATGCCGCCGTGCTCGCCAGGGCCGGCGAGTTGGCCGGCTCCGGCCTGCGGACGCTGTTGCTGGCGGGCGCCGACCGCCCCGCGGAGTCCCGTCAGACTCCGGAGCTCCCCGAAGGTCTCCGGCCGGTTGCGCTCCTGACGTTCCGCGAACAGCCCCGGCCGGATGCCCGCCAGACGTTGGAGTTTTTCGCTGCCGAGGGAGTGACGCTCAAGATCATTTCCGGCGACGATCCCCGGACCGTGGCCGCCATCGCCCGGCGGGTAGGCCTGGATGCGGCCGAGGGATTCGACGCGCGGTCACTGCCGGAGGAGCCCGGGCTGCTCGAGGAGGTGATGGACGGCAATGTTGTTTTCGGCCGCGTCACCCCCGATCAAAAGAGGGACATGGTGGCTGCCCTCCAGCGTCTTGGCCACACCGTCGCCATGACCGGCGATGGCGTCAACGATGCCCTGGCGCTGAAGTCCGCTGACCTGGGCATTGCCATGGACTCAGCGGCGCCGGCCACCAAGGCCGTGGCGCGCCTTGTCCTGCTCGACGGCCGGTTCGATCGCCTGCCGGAAGTACTGGCGGAGGGGCGGCGGGTGATCGCCAACATCGAACGGGTTTCCAGCCTGTTCCTCAGCAAGACCGCATACTCAATTGCCATCGCGGTGAGCTTTGCGCTGCTGCAGTGGCCTTTTCCGTTCCTCCCCCGCCAGTTGTCCTTTACCGACGGCCTTACCATCGGCATTCCGGCATTTTTCCTGGCCCTCATGCCCAATGCTCGCCGGTACCGGTCCGGCTTTCTGCGGCGGTCCCTCTGGTTCTCGCTGCCGGCCGGGCTGATCGCGGCCGGCTCATTGTTTATCCTGCATGCGTGCGCACCGCTGGTTGGAGCGCCGGACGCCGAAGCAGTGYGCTCGGCCTCGGTGCTGACGTTGTCGGTGGTGGGCCTCTGGATCCTGGCCGTGGTGTCCAGGCCGCTCAACGCTGGACGGGCCGGGGTGCTGGCGGGCATGTGCGCCGCACTGGTCATTCTCTTCAACATCCCGCTGGCCCAGGACTTCTTCATTCTTGGCTGGCCGCCGGCCGGGATGCTGGCTGCCGCACTGGCCGTCAGCGCAGGTGCGGGCCTCGCGGTGGAGCTGCTCGCCTGGTTCCACCGCCGCAGGTTCCCGCGCTGACCGCGTCGCTTGTTGTGTGGTGCGTTGGTCTGCCGGGGGAGGGTCGTCCGTCTGTGCCGGTCTGTCGTGGTTGGGTGGGTGGTTAAAGTGGGAGAGCCTCCAACCTGGTGGTTGGAGGCTCTCGACCTAATGATGTTCCGGCGGTGACCTACTCTCCCACACCCTCCCGGGTGCAGTACCATCGGCGCTGTGGGTCTTAGCTTCCGGGTTCGGAATGGGACCGGGCGTTTCCCCCACGCTATGACCGCCGTAACCTTGTGTCCGCACCCTGGCTGGCCCCGTTTTGGGGGGTCTTTCCCGGGTGGGAAGTTTTTGGGTTACAACTCTGCCCTGGTTGGGGCAGTGTGGTGTTGTTATGTAATTTTGTTTTGGTTCGCCATTCAACAGGGTTTGTTGTTTGGGAACCACATAGTGGACGCAAGCAGTCTTGTTTCTTTTTACCCGACCCTCTTGGTGCAAACGCTTTTGAAGGCGCGTTTGCGGGGTGGGTGTGTGGTGTAAGTTATCGGC
>NZ_JBFTNO010000260.1:0-3457 GCF_056397525.1 Arthrobacter sp. 05L45_2
GGCTGCGCATGGCCTGCACCAGGTAGGAGTTGGAGATCGCGGCATCGATGGCGGTGTCGAGCCGCCCGACCAGGCTGTAGTAGTCGTGCCGGGCCGGATCGGCGCCGTTGATCAGCTCGGGTGCGTCCAGGAGTTCACGCCGCAATTGTTCGAATGTGGCGGCGTCGCCGCGCTCGGCGGCCAGCCTCGCGGCCTTGCCCTCCAGGGTTTCGCGGAGTTCGAAGAGCTCGTCGATGTCCTCGAGGGAGATGTCGGTAACGACGACGCCGCGGCCGCCCGCCGTCGTCGTGAGCCCTTCAGCGGTCAACCGGCTGAGCGCCTCCCGGAGCGGGGTCCGCGAGATGCCAAGCCGCTCGGACTGTTCCACTTCGGCGAGGACCGTACCCGGAGCCAGGCGCCATTCGATGATGTCCTCGCGCAGGGCCGCATAGGCCTTGTCGCTGGCGCGCATACTGGGTCTCCTTCCTCGGCTGACCACCCCATTGTATACACAGTTCTGCGAAAGACCCAGAGTGCAGCCGTATTTCCCGCCAAAATCGAGAGTATCGGCGCTCGCTGTATACAAACCTCTTGTGGCGGGCCATGTGCCCGGCTACCATTAGCTGCATCACATCGTCGTGGACGGGATCAGCTTATGGACACCGCAAACTACCGGGACAGCTACGAGCGCAGCATCGGCGAGCCGGAAGCCTTCTGGCTGGAAGCCGCCGGCAAAGTCACCTGGACAACCCCGCCCACCAAGGCCCTCGATTCCGGCCGCGCCCCGCTCTACGGCTGGTTCCCCGACGGGGTCATGAACACCTGCTACAACGCCCTGGACCGGCACGTGGCGGAAGGCCGCGGTGCACAGGACGCCCTCATCTACGACTCCGCCATGCTGGGCACCCAGCAGCGCTATAGCTACGCCGAACTGACGGACCTCGTGGCCCGGTTCGCCGGGGCGCTGCGCAACCAGGGGGTGGGCAAGGGCGACCGTGTGGTCATCTACATGCCGATGATCCCGGAGGCCGCCATCGCCATGCTCGCCACGGCCCGGCTCGGAGCCGTCCATTCGGTGGTATTCGGAGGCTTCGCGCCCAAGGAGCTCGCTGCCAGGATCCTCGATGCCGCACCCGCCGCCATCGTCACAGCCTCCGGCGGGATCGAACCGTCCCGGCGCATCGAATACCTGCCCGCCGTCGCCGAAGCCCTCGAGCTCGCCGGCGCCCCCGGAACCCCTGTGCTGGTCAAAGCCAGGGACGGCTTCGCCGCCTCGGCCGCTGACCACCCCGGCTGGCTCGACTGGGACGCGGCCATGGACTCCGCGGAGCCCGCCGCTCCGGTGGACGTCCTGGCCACGGATCCGCTCTACATCCTTTACACCTCCGGGACCACCGGGACGCCCAAGGGAGTGGTGCGGGACAACGGCGGCCACGCCGTCGCCTTAGGCTGGACGCTGGAGAACATCTACGACGTCGGCCCGGGCGATGTGATGTGGACAGCCTCCGACGTCGGCTGGGTGGTCGGACACTCGTACATTGTCTACGGGCCGTTGCTGGCCGGCGCCACCACGGTGATCTATGAAGGCAAGCCGGTCGGCACCCCGGACGCCGGCGCGTTCTGGCGCGTCATCGAGGACCATAAGGTCAACGTACTGTTCACGGCCCCGACGGCGCTGCGGGCCATCCGCAAGGCCGACCCCGAGGCCAGGCTGCTGGAGCAGTACGACATCTCCAGCCTGCGGACCCTCTTTGCCGCCGGGGAACGGCTCGACACGGACACCTTCCACTGGGCGTCCGGAATCCTGGGCGTCCCCGTGGTGGACCACTGGTGGCAGACCGAGACGGGCTGGGCCATCTGCGCCAACCCGCGGGGCCTGGACGGGCTGCCGATCAAGGCCGGGTCGCCGAGTGTTCCCATGCCCGGTTTCCGGCTGCGGATCCTCGACGGCGCGGGGCAGGAGGTTGAGCCGGGCACCGAGGGCAACATTGTGCTGGGACTGCCGCTCCCGCCGGGCACCCTCACCACCCTCTGGCGTAACGATGAGCGGTACATCTCCTCCTACCTGCAGGCCTTCGAAGGCTGCTACGCCACCGGGGACTCCGGCTACAGGGACGAGGACGGCTACCTGTTTGTAATGGGCCGGACGGACGACATCATCAACGTCGCCGGGCACCGGCTCTCCACCGGGGCCATGGAGCAGGTGATCGGCCAGCACCCGGCCGTCGCCGAATGCGCCGTGATCGGGCTCGCCGACCCGCTCAAGGGCCAGCGCCCCAGCGGGTACGTGGTGCTCAAATCCGGGGTGGACGTGCCCGAGGACGTGCTGGTCACGGATCTGGTCGCCCTGGTCCGGCGCGACATCGGCGCCGTGGCGGACTTCAAACACGTCACCGTGGTGGACGCGCTGCCCAAGACCAGGTCGGGCAAGATCCTGCGTAAGACCATGCGCCAGATCGCCGACGGGGACGACTACGTGGTCCCGTCCACCATTGAGGACGCCGGGGTAATCGACCAGCTCCTGGAGACCCTGCGCCCGGGCGCCGCGGGGGAGCAGCCCGCCTAGGATCCCGGCCGGCTCCAGCGGTATTCGTTCTCCGGCCGCCCGGGCGCGCCGTAGCGGGCGGTGCGGGACACCGTGCCGGCGTCGGCGAGATATTCGAGGTAGCGGCGTGCTGTCACCCGCGACATCCCGAGTGCGTCCATAACCTCGCTGGCCGACACCGCCCCCGATTGCAGCTTCATGAACTCCCGCACGGACTCCAGAGTGGACCCTGACAGGCCCTTCGGCAGGGGCAGCTCCGATGGTGCGCGCAGGCTCGCAAACGCCTGGTCGACGTCGCTTTGGGACGCGCCGGGTCCGGTGCCTCCGACCCCCGGGGAGGCGAGCTGCTCGCGGAACAGCCGGTAACTGCGGAGCTTGTCCGCGAACGTCGCGTAGGTGAACGGCTTGATCAGGTACTGCACGACGCCGGTCGCCACGGCGCTGCGGACAATGGACAGTTCGCGGACGGCGGTGATCGCGATGATGTCCGCGAAGAGGCCRGCAGCGCGCATCCGGCGGGCGATATCAAGCCCGTGCAGGTCCGGCAGGTTCATGTCCAGCAGGACCAGTTCCACGGGCTGCCCGGCGGCCGACAGGTCCGTCATCAGGCGCAGCGCGGACTGCCCGTCCGGGGCGGAGCCGGCGAGGGTGAAGCCGTCCAGCCGGCCGATGTACGCGKCGTGGGCAGCCGCTGCGATCGGTTCGTCCTCGACGACGAGTACGCGGATATCGCTCATTGCTGTTCCTCTGTTGTCCCGGCTGGATCCGCCGCGGCTGCCGGCGCCGTCGGCAGCGTGACACGGAACAGTGCCCCGGCCGGGCTGGTGATTGTCATGCTACCGCCCAGCCGCTGCACCGCCTGCCGGACCAGCGCCAGTCCGAGTCCGCGACCGAAGGGGCCGGACGCCTTGGTGCTGAAGCCGTGCCGGAAAA
>NZ_JBFTNO010000261.1:0-3434 GCF_056397525.1 Arthrobacter sp. 05L45_2
TCCCCATCCCGTCGCCCGGCTCCCCGTTCCGCGCATCGGGCGAGGCGCTGGCGCTGGGACTGGGCGCCRGCGTCGTGGTGGCGGAGGCCATCCCGGCGATACCAAGGCCCGCGCCGATGGCGAGGACACCGGCCGAAATGCCCAGCGTGATGCTCTTCGTGCGTGTCATGTGCGCTCTCCTGGATCTGCCGTCCAGCGACGGCTCCGTTGCCTACGTCCTACTCACAAGGTACTTCCAGTCTGGGCCACGAGGTTCTGTGGGAGCTGTTGGGAACCTTTTATGTTCCTGTGAATGTTGGTGCGCATTTCCCGCACCGGCCCCTTGCACAGGGCCGCCGGGTGGCTAGGCTCAGGTCATGCTGATCGTCACATCCAACGAGATCCCCGGCCACCGGATCGACGCCGTCTTCGGCGAAGTTATGGGCCTGACCGTCCGGTCGCGGGACGTCGGCGCTCAGGTGGTCGCGGGCCTCCGGTCCCTGGCCGGCGGTGAATTGCGCGAGCTGACGCAGGTGCTCTACGAGAGCCGGCAGGAGGTCATGGCCCGAATGACCGCCGAGGCCGCCCAGCGGGGCGCCAATGCCATTGTGGCCATGCGGTTCGATACCGCGCATATGGCCAACAACTGGACGGAGATCTGCGCCTACGGGACGGCGGTCTTCGCGATTCCGCTGCGCGAGGGCGAGCCCGGCGCCACGGGCCAGTCCATCCAGCTCAGCAGCTGACGATTTCCGKGGCGTATCCCGTCGCCACAAAGTTGCACGGAGTGCAAACATGCACATAGTGTAAGCGCATGCCTACTCCTCCCCTCGCGGGCCCGCCGGGCACAGCCGCACCGCCGTCGCGCCGTGAACTGAACAAGACCGCCACCCGGCAGGCCATCACGGACGCCGCGCACGGCCTGCTCCGCGACAAAGGTCCCGGCAATTTTACGGTGGAGGACATCGCCGAGACCGCCGGGATCTCCCGTCGGACGTTCTTCAACTACTTCAGCAGCACCGAGGGTGCCATCGCCTCGGTCACGCAGGGGTTCCTGGACACCGCGCTGCAGCAGTTCCGGCTCCGCCCCTCCACCGAGCCCATCCTGGAATCGGCCCGGGCGGCCCTGGTTGCCCTGGCCGACCCCATGACCGTGGCCCCGCTGGCCGAGCTCTACAGCCTCAGCCAGTCCAACCCGCAGCTGAACCGGTCCGAGCTCGAAGCGTGGGACCACTGCGCGGCCGAGATCATCGACGCCGCCAGGGAACGCTTCACCCCGGGCACCGGCGTCGAGGTCGACGAACTGTACCTGCGCGCACTGGCCGGCTCCGTCATCTACTGCGGCAAGGCCGCCATGGACGTCTGGTTCGACCGCTGCGGGGGCTCCCTGTCCGCGGAGTCGCTGTCCACGCTTCGCCAGCTCCTTATCGACTCCATGAGCCTGCTGGGCTCCGGATTCGCCATCCCGGCGGCCCCCGCGGCCTCCAGCCCCGCCCCTTCCCAAGATCGGTCCTGACATGGCTCTGTTGCTCTACCGCCTCGGCAAGTTCTCCTACCGCCACCGCTGGCTGGTCATCTCCCTCTGGCTCGCCGTTATGGTGGCCGTCGGCGGAGCCGCGGCGGCCTTCCACGGCACCCTGTCCAACAACTTCCAGATCCCGGGCACCGAGACCCAGCAGATGGCGGACAAGCTCAAGAAGGAACTCCCGTCCTCCTCCGGCGGATCCGCGAGCATCGTCTTCGAAGCCAATGACGCGCAGTTCTCCCAGGCCGGCAAGGAGGCCGTCTCGGCGGCCCTGGCCAAGCTGAAGACCCTCCCCGACGTGCAGGGCACCGTGGACCCCTTCACTACCCAGGCCCAGCTGGACAAGGCTTCCACCGACCTCACCGCGGGCCAGCAGAAAGCCGCTGCCGGCAAGACCCAGCTGGACAAGGCCGCCGCCGAGCTCGCCGCCGGCAAGGCCCAGCTGGCCGACGCCGAGAAGCAGATGGCCGCCGCGGGCCTGCCGCCCGCTGCCATCGAGGCCCAACTCGGGCAGCAGAAGGCAGCCCTCGCCGCTGGCCAGGCAAAGCTCGACGCCGGGAAGAAGGAACTAGCGTCCGGTGACGCCAAACTGGCCCTGGGCAAACGCCAGCTGGACGCCTCCAAGGGCCTGCGGTTTGTCTCCGAGGACGGCAAGGCCGCGATCGCGCAGGTCCAGTTCAAGACCTCGATCAACGGGCTCAAGCCGGAGGTGCGCCAGAACGTCCAAGACATCGTCAAGGAAGTATCCGCCGCCAACGTGACCGCGCTGCCCAGCAAGGAAATCAGCGAGGACATCTCCGAGATCTTCGGCACCGCGGAGATCATCGGCATCGCCGTGGCGGCCCTGGTCCTGATCGTGATGCTCGGCACCCTGATCGCCGCAGGCCTGCCCCTGCTGATGGCGATCGTCGGTGTAGCCGTCGGCGTCGGCGGCACATTCGCGCTCAGCGGCGCCTTCGACATGAGCTCGATCTCCCCCATGCTGGCCCTGATGCTCGGCCTCGCAGTGGGCATCGACTACTCCCTCTTCATCGTCAACCGGCACCGCGGCCAGCTGCTCGCCGGCATGGACACCGAGGAATCCGTGGCCCTGGCCACCGGCACCTCCGGAAACGCCGTGCTCTTCGCCGGCCTCACGGTGATCATCGCCCTCTCCGCCCTGGTGGTGCCGGGGCTGCCGTTCCTGGCCGTGATGGGCCTGTCCGCCGCCGCCACGGTGGCTGTCGCCGTCGTCGTTGCCCTGACCCTGACGCCGGCCGTCCTGTCGCTGGTGGGCCGCCGGCTGGTTTCCAAGCGCGCCTGGGCGAAGGCTGACCGGCACAACGCCGCGCCGGGCCACGACACCGAGGACCGGGCCCGGGACGAATACCGCAGCAGCCACGGCTGGGGCGGCGTGGTCACGCGGCACCCGTGGTTGTCGCTGCTGGCCGGGGTGCTGCTGCTGGGAGTGGTGGCGCTGCCCGCGAGCCAGCTGCGCCTGGCCCTTCCCGACGCCAGCTCCGAGCCGGTGGCCTCGCAGGCGTTCAAGGCCTATGACGTCACCAAGCGCAGCTTCGGCGAGGGCATGACCGGCCCGATCATCGTGGTGGGCGACTTCCCCGCAGGGCTGACCGCCGCCGAAGCACAAAGCAAACAGCTCGACGTCGCGGACATCCTGCGCGCCACGGACAACGTGGCGGCCGCCATCCCGCTGGCCCTCAGCGAGGACCGCCGGACCGCGGTGTTCCAGGTCCTGCCCACCGAAGGCCCGGCCAGCGCCAGCACCGTGAAGGTGGTCTCCGAGCTGCGCGCCGAGAAGGGCCAGATCAAGGACAGCACCGGCGTCAGCATCGGCCTGACCGGCCAGACCGCCGGCAACGTGGATGTCTCCACCAAACTCGGTGACGCGCTCCCGCCGTACCTGGCGATCGTCGTCGGGCTGTCCCTGATC
>NZ_JBFTNO010000262.1:0-3423 GCF_056397525.1 Arthrobacter sp. 05L45_2
CCCCGGTGGGGTGCGGCGGCCGATCCCTTGCGCCCGCCGTGGTGGGCGGTGCGCGCGGTGTCGCTGGAGGTGACTTTGCTGGCGGAGGACATTGCGCTAGTGGACTCCCGCCAAGCTGAGGGTTGGCAGGAACCCCATCCGCTCGTACACCCGGGCCAGCGTCACGGAGGCGATTTCGCGGGCGCGTTCGGCGCCCTGGGCCAGCAGCCTGTCCAGCTCAGCGGGGTCGGCCATCAGCTCGTTGGTCCGGTTCCGCAGCGGCGTAATGAAGTCGACCATGACGTCGGCCAGGTCCGTTTTCAGGTGGCCGTACATCTTGCCCTGGTACTCGGTTTCGAGTTCGGCCACCGTTTTGCCGGTCAGCGTCGAGTAGATGGTCAGCAGGTTCGAGACGCCCGGCTTCTCCTCGGCGTCGAAACGGATCTCCGTCCCGGCGTCGGTCACGGCGGACTTGATGCGCTTGGCGGCAATCTTGGGGTCCTCCAGCAGCTGGATGGAGCCGTTGGGTGATTCGCCGGTCTTGGACATCTTCGCCGCCGGGTTCTGCAGATCATAGATCTTCGCGCTGGCCTTGAGGATGGTCGCCTCGGGCACGGTGAAGGTCTCGCCGAAGCGGGTGTTGAATCGCTGGGCCAGGTTGCGGGTCAGCTCCAGGTGCTGGCGCTGGTCCTCGCCCACCGGAACCAGGTCCGTCTGGTACAGCAGGATATCGGCGGCCATCAGCGTCGGGTAGGCGAAGAGTCCCAGGGTCGCGGCTTCGGCACCGAACTTCTGGGTCTTGTCCTTGAACTGGGTCATGCGGGAGGCTTCACCGAACCCGGTGATGCAGTTCAGGGCCCACGCGAGCTGCGCGTGTTCCGGAACGTGGGACTGCACGAAGAAGATGGACTTGTCGGGGTCAATCCCGGCCGCGATGTACTGCGCGGCGACGATGCGGGTCCGCTTGGCAAGCTCCGCGGGCTCGAAGTCGACGGTGATGGCGTGCAGGTCCGGGATGAAGAACACTGCGTCGTATTCGGACTGCATGTCCACCCAGTTGCGCACGGCCCCGATGTAGTTGCCCAGGTGGAGGGAATCGGCGGTGGGCTTGGCGCCGGAGAGGATGCGCTTCTTGGGCGCAGTGGCGGTTGTGCTGGTCATGGTGTTAGAAGCCTTTGAACTCAGAGCCGGTAGTCCACTACCAGCGGGGCATGGTCGGAGAAGCGGGTGTCCCAGGACGGCGCCCGGTCAACAACAGCTGACACCGCCGCGGCGGCGAGGGCGGGCGTGGCCATCTGGTAGTCGATGCGCCAGCCAGTGTCGTTGTCGAAGGCCTGTCCTCTCTGCGACCACCAAGTGTAGGGGCCGTCGACGGTACCCGCCAGGCCCCTGTGAACATCCTTCCAGCCGATTTCCTCGCCGAAGAAGCGGTCAAAGTACGCACGCTCCTCGGGCAGGAAGCCGGCACGTTTGACGTTGCCCTTCCAGTTCTTGATGTCCAGCTCGGTGTGGCCGACGTTGAGGTCACCCACCACCAGGGCGTGGTCGCTGTGCTTAGCCAGCTCCGGCAGCCGGTTGACCATAACGTCGAGGAACCGGAATTTGTCGTCCTGCTTCGGGGTGCCTGCCTCGCCGGAGTGCACGTAGGCGCTCACCACGCTCAGCTGGGAGGCCTCGCCTGCGGCATTGCGGACGATGTAGTCGGCCTCGACCCAGCGGCCCGTGGTGGCGAAGTAGTCATCGCCGATGCCGCTCCGGGTGGCGATAGGTTCGGTGCGGGAGGCGATGGCGACGCCGGCCCGTCCCTTGGCCTCGGCTTCGGCGTGCAGGATGTACCAGCCTTCACCGAGCAACTCGTGGACCACCGCGTCTGGGGCACGGACCTCCTGCAGGCAGAGGATGTCGACGTCCCTGGGCGCCAGCCACTCCGCCATGCCCTTCTTGTAGGCGGCGCGGAGGCCGTTGACGTTTACCGATGCGATGCGAAGGTGGTCCTTCTTCAATGCCGAGCTCACCCGCTCCACTCTAGTCGATGACAGTTCCGCTGACCGGCTCGTCGGGGGCACCGGAGGGCTTGATCATGTCCCGCGCGTTTGTGGCAGTAATCTCGATGGTTTCCAGGGCGCGGYGGATGGTGTCCTGGTCCGCGGCCTCACCCTTGGCGCGTTCCTGCTCCACCACCCGGACCTGCACCTGCACGATCTTGAAGGAGTGGTCCAGCTTCATGTCGCGGATGTCGTCCGCACCGCGGGCCTCGTTCACCAGGCGGGTGCCTCCATGGTCGGCGCTGCCGGATGAGGGGGCCCGGCCGACGGCCGAGTTGAACGCATTCTGCGCCTCGTTGAACTTGGCGCCGGCCTTCTTGGCGGCCCGCTGGATGCTGAACACCACGAACGCTGCCAGCGCCAGCCAGAAGGCTGCGATCACGGCAACAACCCAGCCGACGACGTCGTTCTGGTTGGCCGCGAAAATGACGGCCACCAGGAAGGCGATGATAAAGACGGACATTCCCAGGCCGCTGAGGCGGAACATCGAGAATTTCCCGGTGGCCGCGTTGAAGGCGGACGGCTTGGCAGAAGGATTGTCCAGGGATCGCATGAGCTTATTATCGCAAACCGGAGAGGCCCGGGGCGGCGCTTCCACCCCGGGCGAACGCCGCGTGCTGCTGGCGGGTTACTTCAGGAACAGCTTGCGGAGCCGGCCCGTGGTGAGGGTAACGCCGAGCAGGATCATGACCAGGTAGTAGCCAATGTGGATGGCGGTGGCCGGGGTGAACACCCCAACACTGATCTGGCGCAGCAGTTCCACGCCGTGCCASAGCGGCATMGCCTGGATCAGCCACTGGATCCACTGCGGGTASACGSYCAGCGGGTAGAASGTGGCRCTGAAGAGGAACATCGGCAGCATCACGAAGTTGATCCAGTCCATCTGCTGGAASGTCTTCATRWAGCTGGTGATGCCCATGCCGAAGCTGGCGAAGCCAAACGCGATCAGCACCGAGGCCGGGACCATCAGGATGGCCCAGGGTGTGGTGATCAGCCCCATCACGCCCATCACGGCGGTGAAGCCGGTAGCGTACATAAACCCGCGGAGCAGGGCCAGGAAGATTTCACCCATGGCGACGTCGATCGGCCCCAGGGACGTGTACAGCATGCCCTGGTAGAGCTTGGCGAAATTCATCTTGAAGAAGACGTTCCAGGTGGAGTCGTACACCGCGCCGTTCATCGCCGAGACCGCCAGCAATGCCGGGGCGATGTAGGCGGCGTAGGAGATCTGCTGCCCGCCCGGGCCCTGCACGGCCCCGACGATCGCGCCGAGGCCCACACCCATCKAGATCAGGTACAGCACGGGTTCGAAGAAGCCGGAGACCATGACCATCCAGTTGCTGCTCTTGGTGGCCATCAGCCCGCGCGCGACGACAGCGCGGACGTTGCGGGAGTAGAG
>NZ_JBFTNO010000263.1:0-3383 GCF_056397525.1 Arthrobacter sp. 05L45_2
GAGGTAGACGACTTGTCTTCCGGATCAGGGTGGTAAATCTGCGGGCATTCGGTCTGCCCATATCGGTCGATGCGGCCGATTCGCTGCTCAAGGCGGTTGGGGTTGAAGGGGATGTCGAAGCTGACCAGGCGGTGGCAGTGTGTTTGCAGGTCGATGCCCTCACCCGCGGCATCAGTCGCGATCAGGATCCGCACGGGGTCCTTGGAAGGGTTCTCGGTGAAGCGCACGCGGATGAGTTCGCGCTCTTCGGCATCGGTTGAACCCTCGATCACCGCAAGGCGGTCACCTCCGAGGTCGAACGCGTTGAGGACATCGCGAATCCAGTTGAGCGTGGCGACGTACTCGGTGAAGATGACGACGCGTTCGTTTAGCCAGGTTCCCTCTGGAGTGAGCAGCTGACCTCGGATCAAGGTTATGAGCGCCTGGRGCTTCGTGTCAGGTAGTGAGGCGTAGCGCCATCCCCAGTCGATGAGCCACTCAAGGTCCGCGACGTCTTCATCGGTCAGCGGAACCTGTGCGCGCTGTGCTGTGCGGAGTGCTTCAAGCTCAGGCTGCTCCAGGCGGCCTTCTTCTTCGTCGGAGGCTTCGTCGCCGAGCACCTCGTCGTAGTCAGGCAAGTCGATGTCGTCGTCGCCACGCAGACGGGTGGCGAGATACGTTTCGGCGGTCGAGGCGAATGCTGTTGGCGAGGAGAAGAACCGCTTCTTCAGGATCAGAGTCGCGAGGTCTGCGGCGCGCTTGCCCTTCTCGGCCTTTACGGCGGCGTTGCGCCGTTTGGTGAACGCGATCAGCCGGTCGTAGGCCTCAGACTCGTCGTCGGAGGGCTGGAACAGCAGGGCGTGCACTTCCCGCAGTTGGAAGCCCTCATCAGGAAGGTCTTTCTTGAGCCGGCGAACGGCCACTTCGCGCAGCGCCTTGGCGTCGAGATCGGCGCCGCGGGCGAAGCGCTGCGGGTCGACCATCTCCATGAGGGCCGTGAACGATTCGGTGTAACCGTTGTGCGGGGTGGCACTGAGGAAGAGCCGGTGTTCGCAGCGCCTCGCGAGTTCGCGGACGGACACCGTGCGCTGGCTGTCGACGGCGTAGCGGCTCTTGTCATTGCCGCCTCGCGATGGTGTGGCCGGGGCAACGTGGTGGGCTTCATCGACGATCACGACATCGAAGGCGTACCGGTCGGCAACACGCTTGTCGTCGGCCCGGGCGTACACATCTCGGAGGAGTCGCTCGGCTCGCGGTGATGGCAGCCAGGACATAGAGACGATCACCCGGGGGAAAAGGATGAACGGGTTCGCGTGCACTCCGAAGCGTCGGCGGAAGTCGCGCATGGTGTTGGAGTTGACGATTTCGAAGCCGAGACCGAACTTGTCGCGCATCTCCTCCTGCCACTTGATGACGAGGCCGGCCGGGCACACGATGATGACCGATCGGGCGCGGTGGCGGAGAAGCAGCTCCTGCACCACCAGTCCGGCTTCGACGGTCTTGCCGAGACCGACATCGTCGGCAAGGAGGAGGTTCGCTCGAGGTGCTTCCAGCGCACGGCGCAGCGGCTCAAGCTGGTAGGCCTCGATGGTTGCKCTGCTGCGGAAGGGGGCCTGTAGCGTCCGGGCGTCCGCCGAGGTCAGAGCACCCCAGCGGAGAGCATCGACGTAGGCAGCGAACGTGGTCGGATCGTCGAACTGATCTGGGGCGACCGTCGTGGGGAGGCCTTGGTCAAGAATGACGCCCCGTCCCGGCTCAAGCTGCCAGATGGCAGTCATCTCGTGGCCGTAGTGCTCTTCCTCGATCGACTGGAGCGACACTGCGTGCTGGAGCTCAGCCTTGCCATCGTCTGCGCTGGAGCGTTCCAGTGCCTGGGCTGCGACGTCGGTGACGATCCATTTTGAACCCCGAACCGTGACCAATTGACCGACCTCAGGCAGCTCGTCGTGAACTGCCGACGCCGCAGGCGCGACTGTCATTAATGCTCCCCCATTTTTCGATTTCGTTGATGCTCCTACTATTTATACACACCAGCCCCGACATCAGAGGGAGGCATACTCCTTGAGGTCTTGCATGAAGGCGTCCTGGTAGCGGAGGGTGCTTCGGAGCAGCCGCGAGGCGAACCCTCGCGTCGCCTTCGCAGAAAGGGCGTTTGAGCCCCTCTCCTCAAGAACCCCTTGGAGGGTGAACGTCCGGCGCAAAGGTCCCGTGACGGGAGCTTCCGAGACTTTTGCGCGCCGCACGTGGTCACCGACCGAGATTCCCGCCGAGCCCCATCCTTGTTTCACATCAAGTTCCCGGGGGAGCTCGACGGTACTTAGCTGGTCATATGCCCTCAGCCCCTCTGCGATCCACTGCACCGCCGGGACAGCGACTGCGTTGCCAACGAGCTTCCAGCGGTCCCGTGACGGCGCTGCGCTGGTCCAGCCCGGGCGAAAGCCTTGCRGGGTTTCCAAGGCTTCAATGGACGGGGTCCGGAACTTCGATTCGATGGGCTTCCCGGGAAGCCAGACGCCCGGGGCCGAGGGGATTCCCGCCGTGGTAGATCCCTTGATCGTTGGCACAACACCGTTGCCCCAGCCAACGCCGCGATTCCCCTCTGTCCAGTAGAAGCCATGAGCCTTCTGGATCCGGTCTGTGGTGCTCCGTCTTCCTTCCGAAGGCGCTGCATAGTCCCGAAACAGAACGCGTTCCGGGCCCTGGTGGCGGCTGGCAAGGAGGAAGACTCGTTTACGTCGTTGTGCAACCCCAAAATGCTGAGCGTCGAGAGTGCGGTAGCACCAGCTGTAGCCGGCGTCGCTGAGCATGCTGCCGATGATGGACATCGCCTCACCCCCCTTGAGTCGCAACATGTTGGGGACGTTTTCGAGCAGGACCCACTCAGGCTTCTGCGACTGGATTGCCTGCAGGACACCGATGATGAGGCCTGAAGCGTCGCCGGAGATTCCGGCAAGCCTTCCCGCAGAGGACAGATCGGTACAGGGGAAACCCGCTGTCACGATCTCGGCGTCGTGCAGCTTTTCCGGCAGGTCCTGTACGTCTTCGAACATGCTGGCGGAAGGAAAGCGCTTGCTGAGGACGGATTGGGCTGATGGCCAGTTTTCGTAGGCCAGCACGTCGCCCGAAAACCCGGCTTTCCGAAAAGCCTGCTCAAAGCCCCCGATGCCGGCGAAGAGGCTAAGGATTGTTGCGTCGTGATCCATACCGTTCAATTCTTGGGATTGCTGGGGGAGCTGGTCGCGTCCTGAACCTCATGATTCAGGCCATCTGATGGTCCGAGGTCCTGGAAAGTGGCATTGCACGGCTGTCCGAAGTTGCCGCATGGGCTGCTCTTGTCAGCCACGAAGCAACCTCGACGGATTAAGGATATAGGTAGCTCGGCGGGGCCCGGGATCGCATCCAGC
>NZ_JBFTNO010000264.1:0-3363 GCF_056397525.1 Arthrobacter sp. 05L45_2
GCCCACGCTCGTCGCTAGCATCCTTGCCGCCGGCCTGGTGGGCGGCGGAGTGGTCGCCGGCGGGAATGCCCTGATCGGCAGGGCGGCGGAGTGGTCGCCGGCGGGAATGCCCTGATCGGCAACCGTTCGCTGGCCGCCACCGGCGGCACCAGCCAGTCCGGCACCGTGATCGTCAACAACAAGGACGACGTCAACGCCATCACCGCCGCCGCCGAGAAGGCCTCACCCAGCGTGGTGACCATCAAAGCCACCAGCGGCAGCGACGGCGGCACCGGATCCGGCATCATCCTCGACGGCGAAGGCCACATCCTTACCAACACCCACGTGGTTACCCTTGACGGCAAGTCGGCGAACGCCGCCGTCGAGGTCCGCACGAGCACCGGCAAGGTCTTCAGTGCCAAGATCGTCGGCACGGACCCGCTCTCCGACCTCGCCGTCATCAAGGTGGACAATCCGGCGGGGCTGGTCCCGGCCACCCTCGGCGACTCGGACAAGCTCAACGTCGGTGACACCGCCGTCGCGATCGGGTCCCCGCTGGGCCTGACCGGTACGGTCACGGACGGCATCGTCTCCACCCTGAACCGCACCATCAGTGTCGCGTCCTCGGCCGCCCCCAAGAACGGCGCCGACAACTCCCAGGGCGGCGACCAGGGCTTCCAGTTCGCTCCTCCCGGCGGGGGACAGGCCCCCAGCACCGCTGACCAGGGCAGCATCTCGATCAACGTCATCCAGACCGACGCCGCCATCAACCCTGGCAACTCCGGCGGTGCTCTGGTCAGCAGCAAGGGTGAAATCATCGGCGTGAACGTCGCCATCGCCTCGGCCGGCGGGGACTCCGCCGGCAGCAGCAGCAGCGGCAACATCGGCGTCGGCTTCAGCATCCCGATCAACAACGCCAAGCGCGTCGCCCAGGAGATCATCAGCAACGGCAAGGCCACCCACGGCCAGCTCGGGGTGAGCGTGAAGGCCAAGGCGGCGGGCACCTCGTCCTCCGGTTTCTCTGTAGGCGCAGACGTGGCCACGGTGGAGCCAAGCTCCGCCGCCGACAAAGCCGGCATCAGGGTGGGCGACGTCATCACCAAGTTCCAGGACCGCTCCATCAGCGATCCGAACCAGCTCACGGCCGCAGTCCGCGAGCAGGCAGCCGGCGCGAAGGTCCAGGTCACCGTCCTCCGCGGCGGCAAGGAACAGCAGCTTGATGTGACGCTGGGCGCAGCCGCCGAGCAGTAACAACAGCAGCAGTAGCGGCAGCACCCGCCGACGCGGGAAGTACAACGAGAAGCCGGCCGGCGCCCTGAGGGGTGGCGGCCGGCTTCGCCGTTCCGGGCACGCACGTCAGCCCGGGACCGATCCCCGGGGGCCGCTCCCGGACGCCCTCTCCGCGGGCAGCTGACACAGGCGTTAACCGGGGCCGCGCCGTGGCCCCGCTATATGGTTAGCTTGGAGCAGCCCGGCCGCCCGGGCACCCCTGGCCACGACCCCACCCGGCTGGCCGCCCCCGGCATGGAAGGCTGCTGTAAACACAGTGGAAGAGACTTTGAAAATCATCGTGCTCGTCAAGCACGTTCCGGACGCGCAGTTCGACCGGCACCTCAGCGGTGCGGCCAACACCACCGACCGGTCCGAGAGCATCCTGTCCGAACTGGACGAATACGCCCTGGAAGCGGCGCTGCAGCTGAGCGAGGCCCGCGGCGGCGAAGCCGCGGGAAATAAGGTCATTGCCCTGAGTATGGGCCCGGCCGGCGCCGTCAACGCCGTCAAGAAATCGCTGCAGATCGGCGCCACCGAGGGCGTGCACCTCAGCGACGAGGCGCTGGCCGGCTCGGATGCCGCTGCCACCTCCCTGGCCCTGGCCGCGGCGATCCGCCACCTTGGCGCCGACTCCCCGGCGGACCTCATCCTCACCGGAATGGCCTCCACTGACGGCGAAACGTCCCTGGTGCCCGCCCAGCTCGCCGAGCGCCTGGGCCTGCCCCAGGTGACCTTCGCGGCCTCCCTCGACCTGGACGGCGGCACCCTCACCGCCCGCCGCGACGGCGACTCCCACGCCGACACCGTCGAGGCCACCCTGCCTGCCGTGGTCTCGGTCACCGACCAGATCAACGATCCGCGGTACCCGAACTTCAAGGGCATTATGGCGGCGAAGAAGAAAACCATCACCACCCTGACCCTGGCCGATATCGGCGTCGAGCCCGGCGAGGTGGGCCTCGCGGGGTCCTGGACCACGGTTGAGACGGCGGACCTCCGGCCGCCGCGGACGGCCGGCACCATCATCACCGACGACGGCGACGCCGGCATCAAGCTGGTGGACTTCCTGGCCGCCCAGAAGCTGCTCTAAGAAAGTTCCAGACATGGCAAAAGCACTCGTTTTCATCGATACCCCGGGTCCGGCGCTGAAGAAATCCAGCCTGGAACTGCTCACGATCGCCCGCGGCCTGGGC
Organism: Arthrobacter sp. 05L45_2; assembly: GCF_056397525.1. Taxonomy (NCBI): domain Bacteria; kingdom Bacillati; phylum Actinomycetota; class Actinomycetes; order Micrococcales; family Micrococcaceae; genus Arthrobacter; species Arthrobacter sp. 05L45_2. Next base: position 2,442 of record NZ_JBFTNO010000264.1, read on the forward strand.
GAGGTGGCTGTGGCGTTCAACGGCGGCCTGCAGGACGACGTCAGCGCCGCCCTCGCGGCCTACGGCGCGTCCGAGCTCTACGTCCCGTCGGCGGCGGACCTCAACGACTACCTCGTCGGTCCCAAAGCCGCCTTCCTCGCGGCGGCCGCCGAGGCCTCCGGGGCGGACATCGTGCTGGCGGACAACACCGCCGAAGGCAAGGAGATCGCCGCGCGGCTGGGAATCAAGCTCCGCGCAGGCGTCATCACCGACGTCGTCGCCGTGGACCCGGACGGGACCGCGCACAAATCCGTGCTCGCCGGCGCCTACACCACCACGGCCCGGGCCACCACGCCCGTCGCGGTACTGACCGTCAAAGCCAACAGCGCTGAGCCGGAGCCGGCCGCCGTCCCCACCGCCCCGCAGGCCGTGACCGTGGACGTGCCGGGCGGCGCCACCGCCTCGGCGGCCCGGGTGACCGGGCGGACCGAGAAGGCCGCCAGCGGGCGCCCCGAGCTCTCCGAAGCCAGGATCGTCGTGGCCGGCGGCCGCGGCGTCGACGGAAACTTCGGGCCGCTTGAGGACCTCGCCGACGCTCTCGGCGCCGCTATCGGCGCTTCCCGCGCCGCCACGGATGCCGGCTGGATCGGCCACGACGCACAGGTGGGCCAGACCGGCAAGACGGTGTCGCCGCAGCTTTACCTCTCCGCAGGTATTTCCGGGGCCGTCCAGCAGAAGTCCGGCATGCAGACGGCCAAGGTGATCGTGGCGGTGAACAAGGACGCCGAGTCGCCGGTCTTTGAGATCGCCGACTTCGGCATTGTCGGTGACCTCTTCCAGGTCCTCCCGCAGGCCACCGAAGAAATCAAGAAACGCAAGGCTGACCAGTGAGCACCAATGCCCCCGCGGCGCAGAGCCCGTTCGACCCGGACCACACCCGGAT
>NZ_JBFTNO010000265.1:0-3360 GCF_056397525.1 Arthrobacter sp. 05L45_2
GTACTGGACCTTCTCGTGCAGGTCGTCGCCGTACTGGACCTTCTCGTGCAGGTCGTCGCCTTCGAGGATCCGGCGGCGGTCCCCGTAGATTGCCTCGCGCTGGCGGTTCAGGACGTCGTCGTACTTCAGGACGTTCTTGCGCTGTTCGGCGTTGCGTCCCTCCACCTGGCCCTGGGCCGAGGCGATAGCCCGGGAAACCAGCTTGGATTCAAGGGCGACGTCGTCGGGCACGGAGCTGCTCATCAGCCGCTCGGCGGCGCCGGAGTTGAACAGACGCATCAGGTCGTCCGTCAGCGACAGGTAGAAGCGGGATTCACCCGGGTCGCCCTGGCGGCCGGAGCGGCCGCGCAGCTGGTTGTCGATGCGGCGGGACTCGTGCCGCTCGGTGCCAAGGACGTAGAGGCCGCCGAGGTTGAGGACCTCCTCGTGCTCATCTTTAACGGCCTGCYTCGCCGCTTCGAGGGCGTCGGGCCACGCGGCCTCGTATTCCTCGGAGTTCTCCTCCGGGTCGAGCCCGCGCTTGGCGAGTTCAGCGACGGCGGTGAATTCGGCGTTGCCGCCCAGCATGATGTCGGTACCGCGGCCGGCCATGTTGGTCGCGACCGTCACGGCCCCCTTGCGGCCGGCCTGGGCCACGATCGAGGCTTCACGGGCGTGGTTCTTGGCGTTCAGGACCTCGTGGCGGACGCCTTCCTTGGCCAGCAGCCGGGACAGGTATTCGCTCTTCTCCACACTGGTGGTGCCCACGAGGACCGGCTGCCCGTTTTCGTGCCGTTCGGCGATGTCCTTGACGACGGCGTCGAACTTGACGGTCTCGTTCTTGTAGACCAGGTCGGCCTGGTCGATGCGCTGCATGTCCCGGTTGGTGGGGATCGCGACGACGCCGAGCTTGTAGGTGCTCATGAATTCGGCGGCTTCGGTTTCGGCGGTACCCGTCATGCCGGCCAGCTTGTCGTACATGCGGAAGTAGTTCTGCAGTGTGACCGTGGCGAGCGTCTGGTTCTCGGCCTTGATCTCGACGCCTTCTTTGGCCTCGATCGCCTGGTGCATGCCCTCGTTGTAGCGGCGGCCGGCCAGGATGCGGCCCGTGTGCTCGTCCACGATCAGGACTTCGCCGTCGAGGATGACATAGTCCTTGTCCCGCTTGAACAGTTCCTTGGCCTTGATGGCGTTGTTCAGGAAGCGGATGAGCGGCGTGTTGGCGGACTCGTAGAGGTTGTGGATGCCGAGGTAGTCCTCGACCTTCTCGATGCCGGCCTCGAGGACACCAACGGTGCGCTTCTTCTCGTCGACTTCGTAGTCCGTGTCGGGCTGAAGCCGCAGGACCACCTTGGCGAACTCGCTGTACCAGCGGTTCGTGTCGCCCTGGGCCGGGCCCGAAATGATGAGCGGGGTCCGGGCCTCGTCGATGAGGATGGAGTCCACTTCGTCGACGATGGCGAAGTTGTGGCCGCGCTGGACCAGCTCGGACTTGTCCCACGCCATGTTGTCGCGCAGGTAGTCGAAGCCGAATTCGTTGTTGGTGCCGTAGGTGATGTCCGAGGCGTACTGTTCACGGCGGACAGCCGGGTCCTGGTTGGACAGGATGCAGCCGCTGGTCAGGCCCAGGAACCGGTAAACGCGGCCCATCAGGTCCGACTGGTACTCGGCGAGGTAGTCGTTCACCGTGATGACGTGGACGCCCTTGCCGGCGAGGGCGTTAAGGTAGGCCGGCGCGGTCGCGACCAGGGTCTTACCTTCACCGGTCTTCATTTCGGCGATGTTGCCCAGGTGCAGGGCGGCGCCGCCCATCAGCTGGACATCGAAGTGGCGCATGCCGAGGGTGCGGGACGACGCTTCGCGGACAGCAGCGAAGGCCTCCGGCAGCAGGTCATCGAGCTTTTCGCCGTCGACGTGGCGGGCGCGGAGACGGTCCGTCTCTTCGCGCAGCTCTGCGTCGGTGAAGGTCTTGAAGGAGCTTTCCAGGGCATTGATGGAATCGGCATAGTTCCGCAATTGCCGCAGGGTTTTTTTGTCACCCGTACGGAGAAGTTTTTCGATAAGTGATGCCACGTGAAATTGCTCCCAGTCTCAAGCTGCCGAATTCCGGCGTGTTTAGTCTACGGGAGAGACGCAGGGCGGGACGCGCCTGTTCCCTCAGAGCGGATGCAGTCCGGCCACGGCCCGCCCGAGCGCCGGTGCCAGGTCCCCCACGGGGGCTACAACGACCCGGTCCAGCTCCAACCACTCTGCCATGAGCYGCAGTTCTTCGGCGAGTTCGACGGCGGTATCCGCCGGCGCGCCGGGCTCGGCGTGACTGGCCCGGGCAAGGAGGCTCCCTGCCGCGCGGTCAGCTTTGAGGTCCACGCGGGCAACGATTTCGTCCCGCAGCAGGAACGGCAGCACGTAGTACCCGTACCGCCGTTTTGCCTCCGGCGTGTAGATCTCGATCCTGTAGTGGAAGCCGAAGAGCTCCTCCAGCCGGCGGCGCTCAAAGACAAGGGAATCGAACGGGCTCAGCAGTGCCCGGCCGTTGGCGGCGCGGGGCAGCCCGGCGTCGGCGTGGCGGTAGAGGGGCCGGTTCCAGCCCGCCACCGTGACCGGTTCCAGGCGTCCGTCCTCCACGAGCTGCTCGACGGCAAGGGCGGCGTCACGCTGCGGGGTCCGGAAGTAGTCGGCGAAGCACCGGACGGTGCCGATCCCGTGGGCCTGCGCCGCGGCGTCGATAAGCCGGAGCATCGCTCCGGCCGCATCAGGTTCCGGGCCGGCGCCGGCCATGCCCTCGGTCGAGGGGGCCAGGATCCGGGAGGTCAGCGTATAGCGGCGTTCGAACGAGTCCGTCCGGGACGCTGCGGAGACCAGCCCTTCCTCGAACAGGTGCTCAAGGACCCTCTTGACGGCGTTCCAGTTCCAGCCCCAGTTGTCCTTGGGCCGTTCCTCGGTGTGACCCAGCCGGGCCGTGAGTTCCGCGGCCGTCAGGGGCCGGCCCGAGGCCAGGGCCGCCAGGACCCGCTGGGCCACCTCGCTGCGCAACTCCGGGTCCATGGCGTGCGCGCCGACCCATTTGCGGCGCTGCCACTGCACCAGGTCCTGGAAGTGCTCGGGGCGGATAAAGCTCGCTTCGTGGGCCCAGTACTCCATCATCCGGCGCGGGTGGGTGCCCGCCATCCGGTGCAGGATGGACCGGTCGTAGTTGCCGAGCCGGGAGAAAAACGGGAGGTAGTGGCTGCGGGAGAGCACGTTGACGGAATCAATCTGGACCAGGTGCAGGCGGGCAAAGGTCCGGCCCACCGCCCGTGCGCTCACGGGTGCGGTGGGCCGGACCTTGTCCAATCCCTGGGCTGCCAGTGCGATCCGCCGGGCCTGCTTGAGGCTCAGCGA
>NZ_JBFTNO010000266.1:0-3280 GCF_056397525.1 Arthrobacter sp. 05L45_2
GGCCGGAGGCCAGGACGGCGTCGCGGACCCGGCGTTCGGCCGCGGCRCACTCGATCCGGAGCTCATCCACCGTTGCGGGGTCGACAGGGCCGTCCGTGGCCAATTCCCGGGCGGCCCGGGACAGTTCCTCCCCGGCGAAGAGTTCCGCGAGCCGGGCAGTCTCGTCCTGGCCGGCCCGGACGGCGCTTTCCAGGGCTGCGGCGTCGCTCACCGGCAGCAGGACGGAGCGGGCGGCTGCCACCGACTCGAATCCGGCGGCAGGGAGGGCCTCGTCGAGCCGGGCGACGGCCTCCGCGGTCCGGGCGCGGGCCTGTTCGAGGCTGCCGGCGGCCGCATCAACGCGTTCCAGCAGCTCTGTGGCGCGCCGGACGGAGCCGAGCCGGTCGCCCAGCGTCGCGTGCCCGGCGCGCAGGTCCGCCAGTGCGGCCTCGAGTTCGCCAGCCTGCGCGCGGACCTCCTTGAGCGCCGATTCGGCCTGCGCGATCCCGGCCACGGTGTCGGCCACGGTGAGCTCAGCGGCGGAAATCCCGTCTTCCAGCTCGGTGCGGCGCGCCCGCCGGGCCGCGAGGTCGGCGGCCGCGCGGGTGGCCTCGGCCGCAAGTAACCTGGCCTGCTCGGCGTCGCTGCGGGCCAGTTCAGGCGCTGTATCGCCGCCCTGGGCAGCCAGCACCGCGAGGTCCTGCCGCGCGTCGCCCAGCTCGCGGTGAAGGGCAGCAAGGACAGTTTCGGCGGCGTCCGCGGCCTCCTGGGCGGATTTCTCGGCGTCGGCGATGGCCAAGGCGGACGCGGCTGCCGGGGCGGGCGCGGGATGTTCGGCACTGCCACACACCGGGCACGGCTGGTCCGGGACCAGCTGGGCCGCGAGTTCCGCAGCGGCGTTTGCGAGCCGCTCCTCGCGGAGGTCCAGCCAGCGTTGCCGGCAGTCCTGGTGAGTGTCGCGGGCCACGCGGTGCCGCTCGGCCACGCGAGCGCAGTGTGCCTCCGCGGTGCCGTAGCGGCCAACGATGGCAACCAGTTCGTCTGCCGCCGCGGCCTCCTTGGTGCGCAGCTGGACGTCCGCAGCCAGCTCCTCGAGCGACGCCAGGCCCGCAGTCAGTTCGGCCGACTCAGCGCGCAGGGCCTCCAGCGCTGTTGCGGCGGACAGGCGTGTGGTCTCGAGCCCGGAGAGGGTCCCTTGGAGGTGCACGGCGCGGGCCAGCAGGCCGGCCAGCCGGTCCTCGTCCGGCAGCCGTTCCGTCAGTACCGCCTGGAGGGAGCGGAGCCGGCTGAGTTCTGTGCGCAGCACCTGGCTTTCCACGACTGCGCCGCCGTCCGGGCCGTCGGGTCCGGTGAGACGGGCGCCAAGTTCGGCTAGTTCGGGGTCGGACGGTGCCGCGGCCCGCAGCCCGTCGGACGCCGCCGCGGCCGCTGCCGCAGCGCGTTCCTCCGCCAACCAGGCACTGTCCATGGCCTGCAGCTGGCCACCCAGCACTTCGGCTTTCCGGTGTTTTGCGAGCCGTTCGGCCGTCTCCTGGAGTTCCGGCGCGGCGGCCTCGGCCGCGGCCCTCCGCTGTTCGGCGGCGGCCAGTTTGGCCTGCCGCGCGGCCCGGGCAGTGGCGTCTTCAAGGCGTTCGGCAAGGTGGGCGACGATGCTCTCGGCGTCGGCGGCTGCTGCCTGCCGTTCGCCGGCGGCGGCCGCGGCACCGGCATGGAGCCAGGAGAGCAGCCGGTCCGCGTCCTCGCGGCCGGGCGCCTCGTCCAGTTCCAGTCCTAGTCCGGCGGATTCGGCCTCAGCCTGGGCCAGCAGCAGCGCAAGGGCGTTGTTGAGGCTTTCCACCTCAGTGCGGGCCGCGGCCGCGCGGCGTCCCAGTTCCTGTTCCACCGCCTCGAAACGCTGGGTGCCGAAGAGGCTCTGGAGCAGGACCAGCCGGTCAGCGGCCTTGGAGCGCAGGAACGCCGCGAAGTCGCCCTGCGGCAGCATCACCACCCGGGTGAACTGTTCCCGGTCCATACCCAGCAGGGCAGTGATCTCGGCGCCGGCTTCATCATTGCGGCCCGACTTTTCGACCCAGGCACCGTCGACCCGTTCACGGAGCAGGGTGTTGGCCTTCTGTTCGGTGAACCCGTTCTTGCCCCGGGCACTGGGCTTGTTCCAGGCCGGCATCCTGGACACTTCAAAATGCCGTCCCTGCGCCGAGAACTCGCAGGTGACGCGGGGCTCGGCCGCCGGAGCGGCGTGGTCGCTGCGCAGCCGTTTGCCTTCCTGCCGCGCCCCGGGCACGGAGCCGTAGAGGGCGAAGCAGATGGCATCCAGGACGCTGGTTTTTCCAGCCCCGGTGGCGCCGTTGAGCAGGAAAAGCCCGTGGACGCTGAGCCGGTCGAAATCGATGCTCTCCGTTCCGGCGAACGGGCCGAACGCGGAGATCTCCAGGCGATGGATCCTCACCGGGACACCCCTTCCAGACGTACGGCTTCGAGGGCCTCTGCGAGGACGCCGGATTCGGCGTCGTCGACGCTGCGGCCCCGGACATGCTCCAGGAAGCCGCAGCAGATCGAGAGATCGTCCCCTGACTGCGCGAGCCGGCTGCTGTAGCTGGTTTTCGCGGCCGCTTCGGCACCTTCGGGGTCAAAACCGAGGACCAGGGTGTCGGGGAAGCGGGCGCGCAGCCGTTCCATGGCCTGGGTGGGCCGTTGTGCGTCCGTCAGTGTGATCTGGCAGTACGCCTCCTCGGCCCACGCAAAGTCGGCCCCGGCGAGCAGTTCGTCCAGTGTGCCCCGGAGCACCGCGAGGGCGCGCGGGGCGTCCCAGAGTATCTCGGTCACGGCGGTGAYGCCGSTGGYGTCKACGTCGATCAGCCAGCCGCCCTTSTGGTGCTTSGCTTCGGARAASGAGTAGGCCAGCGGGGAGCCGGAATAACGGACAGCCGGTGACAGCGACTGCCGGCCGTGCAGGTGGCCGAGGGCCGTGTAGCTGAAGCCGTCGAAGAGATCCAGCGGCACAGCACCGACCCCGCCGATGCTCAGGTCCCGTTCGCTGTCCGAGCTGATTCCGCCACTGGCGAAGGTGTGGGCCAGGACGACGGAATGGACCGTCCGGCGGGCCGACCGTTCGGCGAGGTCGGCCCGGACGCGGCATGTGGCGGCGCGGGTGACCTCGAAGTGGCTGGCGGTTTCAACGCCGAGCTGGCCGGCCACCAGCCGCGGCTCCAGCCACGGGATGCCGTAGATCGCGAGCACGGGACCCGTGTCCCCGGCGTCCCCGGCGTCGCCTTCCTCCCCTGCTCCGTCCGCAAGCGGCAGC
>NZ_JBFTNO010000267.1:0-3185 GCF_056397525.1 Arthrobacter sp. 05L45_2
GCCCAAATGAATAAGGAAACTCCCCTGTGAGTGAATTGCACACGCACCAGCTTCTGACCGACGAATCCGGCACGGAAACGATCGAGCCGGAAGAGACCATCATCTCTGACGAGACCCCCCACGAAATCGCGGAAAAGTCGTTCGCCGACTACAACGTCCGCGCCGACATCGTTGAATCCCTGGCGGACGCCGGCATCACCCACCCGTTCCCGATCCAGGCCATGACCCTGCCCGTCGCCCTCGGCGGCCACGACATCATCGGCCAGGCCAAGACCGGTACCGGCAAGACCCTCGGCTTCGGCATCCCGGCGCTGCAGCGTGTGATCGGCCGCGACGACGCCGGCTACGCCGCGCTGCCCGCCCCCGRCGCGCCCCAGGCCCTCGTGATCGTGCCGACCCGTGAGCTCGCCGTCCAGGTCGCCAGCGACCTGCAGACCGCCTCCCGCAAGCGCAACGCCCGGATCACCACCATCTACGGCGGCCGCGCCTACGAGCCGCAGGTCGAGGCGCTGCAGCAGGGCGTCGAGGTCGTCGTCGGCACCCCCGGCCGCCTGATCGACCTCTACAAGCAGAAGCACCTGGTCCTCAAGAACGTCAAAATGGTCATCCTGGACGAGGCCGACGAAATGCTGGACCTCGGCTTCCTGCCCGACGTCGAGACCCTGATCGCCGGAACCCCGGCCGTCCGCCAGACGCTGCTGTTCTCGGCCACCATGCCCGGCCCGGTCATCGCAATGGCGCGGCGGTACATGACCCAGCCCACCCACATCCGCGCGGCGGACCCCGAGGATGAGGGCCTGACCAAGCGCGACATCCGCCAGTTGATCTACCGCGCCCACAGCATGGACAAGGTGGAGGTGGTGGCCCGCATCCTGCAGGCCCGCGGCCGCGGCCGGACCATCATCTTCACCAAGACCAAGCGCACCGCCGCGAAGGTTGCCGAGGAACTCGTGGACCGCGGGTTCGCCGCGGCCGCCATCCACGGCGACCTCGGCCAGGGCGCCCGCGAACAGGCGCTGCGCGCCTTCCGCAACAACAAGGTGGACGTCCTTGTCGCCACCGACGTCGCGGCCCGCGGCATCGACGTCGACGACGTCACGCACGTCATCAACTACCAGTGCGTCGAAGACGAGAAGATCTACCTGCACCGCGTTGGCCGCACCGGCCGCGCCGGCAACAAGGGCACCGCCGTGACCTTCGTCGACTGGGATGACATGCCGCGCTGGGGCCTGATCAACAAGGCCCTGGGCCTGAGCTACCCCGAACCGGTCGAAACCTACTCCTCTTCCCCGCACCTGTACGAGGAGCTCGACATTCCCGAGGGCACCAAGGGCCGCCTGCCCCGGGACAAGCGCGTGCTTGCCGGTGTGGACGCCGAAGTCCTCGAGGATCTGGGCGAGACCGGCAAGAAGAACGCCCGCGGCGGCGCGCCGGCCGGCGGCCGTGACGGGTCCAGGACCGGCGGACGCGACGGCGGCCGTGCGCCCCGTGAGGGCGGCCGTTCAGGCAACCGCGAAGGCAACCGCGAGGGCAACCGCGAAGGCGGCCGTGACGGCGCCCGCGAAGGATCGCGCGAAGGCGGCCGCTCCGGTGAGCGCCGACGTCGTACGCCGGAAAAGGACACCACCGCCGCGGCACCCGCCGAGGCAACGGGCCGCGCTGCGGCAACCGCCGGCGCCCCCACCGAGGTAGACCGGGCCACCCGTGCCCGCCGCCGCACCCGCACCCGCCGCCGCAACGGCGAAGTGGTGGCCGGCGAGGCACAGGGCGGAGCTACGGCACGCGGCACCGAGGCCTAACCCGCACCATGGCTGACACCGTCTGGGCGCCGGACGGCAGCAATCTGGTGGTACACGCGGACAACGCGGAGTACCTCCCGACGCTGCCGGACGGCGCCTTCACACTCATTTACGTGGACCCGCCGTTTAACACCGGGCGTGTCCAGCGGCGCCAGGAAACCAAAATGGTGCTGAATGCCGGGGGCGAGGGCGACCGTGTCGGCTTCAAGGGCCGCTCCTACGACACCATCAAGGGTGCGCTGCACAGCTACGACGACGCCTTCAGCGACTACTGGTCCTTTTTGGAGCCGCGGCTGGTCGAAGCGTGGCGGCTGCTGGCCGATGACGGCACGCTGTACCTGCACCTGGATTACCGCGAGGTGCACTACGCCAAGGTCATGCTCGATGCGATCTTCGGCCGGGAGTGCTTCCTGAACGAAATCATCTGGGCCTACGACTACGGCGCCCGCGCCAAGTTCCGCTGGCCCACCAAGCACGACAACATCCTCGTCTACGTGAAGAACCCGGCGAAATACCATTTCGACAGCGCCGAGGTGGACCGTGAACCGTACATGGCGCCCGGGCTGGTGACACCGGCCAAGCGGGAACTGGGCAAGCTGCCCACCGACGTCTGGTGGCACACGATCGTCTCCCCCACCGGCAAGGAAAAAACCGGCTACCCGACGCAGAAACCCGAAGGCCTGATCCGGCGGGTGGTCGCCGCCTCATCCCGGCCCGGCGACTGGTGCCTGGATTTCTTCGCCGGTTCGGGCACGCTGGGCGCCGTAGCGGCCAAGCTCGGCAGGAAGTTCGTCTGCGTGGACCAGAACCAGGCTGCCGTGGACGTGATGGCCAAACGGCTGGGCGCATACGCCGAGTTCACGGCCCAGCCGGAAGCCGAACCGCCGGCGGTCCCCAGCTAGCCCTTCGGCTGCTGGCCGGCAGGCGCCGTCGTCAGGTCCAGCTCTTGACGAACGCGTGCACGGCGTCGGCAATCATCTGCACGGCGATCGCGGACAGCAGCAGGCCGGCGATCCGGGTGACCAGCTCGACGCCGTTCTCGCCCAGCGCGCGCTGCACAAGGCCGGCGAACCGCATCGCCAGGTACAGGGATGCGAGCGTGACCGCAATGCCAAGCCCGACGGCGAGGTACTGCGCCATGCTTCCCGAACGCTGAACGAAAACCATGACCGCCACAATCGCGCCGGGGCCCGCCATCAGCGGGGTCCCCAGCGGCACAAAGGCGACGTTTTTGTACTTGGCCGCGTTCTCCTCGCCGCCGGTGGAACCGGTGAGCAGCTGCAGCGCGATGAGCACCAGCAGCAGGCCGCCCGCGCCCTGCAGCGCCGCCAGCGAGATGTGCATGTAATTGAGGATGGACTGCCCGAAAATCGCGAACGTCACGAT
>NZ_JBFTNO010000268.1:0-3179 GCF_056397525.1 Arthrobacter sp. 05L45_2
GTCGCACGGAACGCCCTGTCCACCTCCTCCGGGTCGGGTCCCTGCGCCCCCGCGGGAACCGGAACCAGGACCACCCCGGCCTGCTCCGCCGCCAGGATCGCACCCCAGTAGCTCGGCGACTCGATCAGGAGCGGCTGCCCGGGGCCGATCAGCGCACGGAAGATGGAGCTGAGGCCGCTTTGGCTGCCCGAGATGATCAGGGCATCCCGGACCGACGGCGCCCGGACACCGGCGGGTGCGGCGTCGGCAAGTTCCTGGGCAAACCAGGCCTGCAGTTCCGGAAGACCCGCCACCGGAGACCGGGTCAGGGAAGCCTCAGTCCGCGCGGCGCGGGCGACGGCGGCGCGCACCAGGCGCTCGGGCAGTAATTCCTTGGCGGGGTAGCCCGAATGCAGCCCGATCACGTCCGGGGCGGGCACGCGCTGGGTCGATGACAGGAGCATCGACCGGCGCGGCGGGGCGCCCAGCGCTGCCGTTTGCCAGCCGTAGTCGGCACCCCGGGTGGGCCGTACCGTGCGCACAAATGTCCCCACGCCCGGCCTGCTCTCCACGAGGCCCGCGGCCGCGAGGAGGCGCATCGCCTTCTGCACCGTGACCGGGCTCGCGGCATATTCGGCCATCAGTGCCCGGTTGGACGGCACCTGGGCTCCCGGCGGAGCCTGGGCAATCCAGCGCCGCAAGCCGGAGACAATCCGGTCAGTGCTATCGTTGTTCATGACAGTACATAGTAGCGTTATCGTCCCAGTCGGGAAAGCGTTACCCGGCCGGTCCGGTCTGGGCTGGGGACTGCTCGGCGTCGCCGCGTTCTCCTTCACCGTGCCCCTCACCCGCGTCGCCACCGGCGGGTTCTCTCCCCTGTTCATCGGCACAGGCCGGGCCGCCGTCGCGGCCGTCCTCGCCATCGCCGCCCTCGCGCTGACCCGGCAGCGGCTGCCCGGCAGGACGCAGTGGGCCCGGCTGGCGGTTGTCGCCGGCGGCGTCGTGGCCGGATTCCCCCTCCTCACCTCCTTCGCCTTGACCACGGCTCCGGCCAGCCACGGGGCCGTGGTGATCGGCCTGTTGCCTGCGGCCACCGCCGTCGCCGCCGTCGTTCGCGGCAAGGAACGCGTCACGGTCGCCTTTTGGACTTTTGCCGCGCTGGGGGCAGCCGCGGTCCTGGTCTTCGCCGCCCTGCAGAACGGCGGCCTCAGCGGGTTGGGCTGGTCCGACGCGCTCCTGGTCGCTGCCGTGGTGGCAGCCGCCGTCGGCTACGCGGAAGGCGGCCTTCTCGCGCGGGAGATCGGGTCCTGGCAGACCGTTTCCTGGGCGCTGGTCCTGGCGGCCCCCGTGATGGCGGCAACCTCGCTGGCCGCCCTTGCCGCGCAGCCCCCGACAGCCACCGGGCCGGAGTGGCTGGCCTTCGCGTACCTCGCCGTCGTCAGCATGTTCCTGGGCTTCTTCGCCTGGTACCGCGGCCTCGCCATCGGCCCCATGGCGAAGGTCAGCCAAGTGCAGCTGGTCCAGCCGGTCCTGAGTCTTCTCTGGGCCGCCCTCATCCTGCGTGAAGAACTCACATGGTCCACGCTGGCCGGAGGCATCACGGTGATCCTCTGCGCCGGCCTGGCCGTCCGCACCCGCCTCAACAGAAAGTCCGTCTAATGCGCCACAGCCCCCATTTCCTGATGACCGACCCCGCTGAAGTGAAGCGCCTCATCCACGGCAACCCCTGGGCCACGTTCGTTTCGGCGACCGCGAAGGGCCTGGTCGCCTCGCACTACCCGGTCCTGGTTGACGACTGCGACGGCATCACCATCGTCAGCCACTTCGGACGCCCCGACGAAACACTTCACGAGCTCGGGCAGCACGAGATTCTGGTCATCATCCAGGGCCCGCACGACTACATCTCCCCCAGCTGGTACGCCCCCGGCGACCTCATTCCGACCTGGAACCACATCACGGCCCATCTCTACGGGACCCCGGAGATCCTCGGCGAGGAGGAGAACTATGCAATGCTCTCCCGCCTCACCGACCACTTCGAACAGCACCAGCCGGACGGCCGCAGCCTTGCCGAGAATGAAGCGGGCACCCGCCGGGCCGCGAAAGGCACGGTTGGCCTGCGCATGCGGGTCGACCGCTTCGACGCCCGCGCCAAGCTCAGCCAAAACAAGTCCCCCGAGGTGGCGGCCAACATCACCGCGCACGTCGGACACCACAACCCGGCCCTCGCCCAGGAAATGCAGCGCCTGCACGGCGGCGGGCCGGGCGTGGACCAGGTTACCCCCAGAAACCGGTGAGCTGCCCGGCGAGGAGAGTGCCTTGGCTGTATCCGGCCCGGGCCGCCGGTGGGCGCAGCGACGGATCCATCGCGTTGGCGCCGAACAGATGCTCGGCGGCGCTGTCCGGGCCAATCGTTTCGACCCTGCTGCCACGGGACCGCAGTTCGTCGGCCTGGGCTGCCAGCTGCATGCCCCAGGCCAACGGCATCCGGGTGCGTCCCCCGAACGGCGACAGGACCAGCACCTGCTGGTAGCCGGCCGCAAGGTCGGCGTTCTCGTTGCGCCGGTAGCCGCCGTCGATATACCGGCGCTTTCCGATCGTGTAGGCGAAGCCGCTGGAACAGCTGGCGGCGACGGCGTCCGCCAGCTCGACTCCGCTGTGCCGGTCAAACACCACCGGGTCACCGGTTTCGGCATCGACGGCGGTGATCAACACCGCACGGTCCGGCCAGTCCTGCCGCGGCAGCCGGGCGGCGACGGTGTCCCGCCACTGTGTTTGGCGGGACCCGTCCGACGCCGCAGCGAGCGCCAGTGCCGCTGCCCCCATCCGGCGGCGCATCTCCGCCGCGTCCCCGGCCGCGCCGATGATTCTGTCGGTTCTTTCCAGATGGTTGACCACCTGCCCGGTCGGCCCGGATCCTCCGCCCGAGGCCCCGGGGCCGGTCCGGCGCGGAGGTACGGCGGCGAGCGTGGCGGCAAGAAGTTCGCCGGGTGTTGCGCCGGCTATCTGGGCTGCGGCAGTGGATCCTGCGGACGTGCCGATCAGCAGATCGGCCCCGGTGACGTCCAGTCCGGCGTCGAACAGCCCGGCGACGACGCCGATCAGCCAGGCGTTGCCGGTGGACCCGCCCCCGCCCAGGACGAGGGCACGACGGCCCGGAGTGTGCGGAAGTGAAGTGTGGGAAGTTGAAGCTGGTGTGGTGT
>NZ_JBFTNO010000269.1:0-3116 GCF_056397525.1 Arthrobacter sp. 05L45_2
GTCTTCCGGCTCGAGGTCACCTGTACAGCGGTTGCCGAGGCCGGCCCAATCGTTCTTGAGCTGTTCGGGCAGGGGCAATGCAGGGGCGTCGCTGTCGGCTGCACTGACAAAACCCGGCAGCAGCGCGATGGCGCCGGGGTTGTTCCGTGCCGATTCGGACATAACTGCCTGCGCCTGGAGGTGCTGCCGGAGCTGCACGCCGGACAGGGGAACGGCGACCACGGCGAGACACAGCACGACCGCGAGGGCGGCCCGCCGTCGTCGGACTTCCGGCCATGCCCATGACCGCCACGGGCGCTCGATGAAGCGCGTGGTCAGGAAGGCGAGTCCGAGGGATGTGGCGATGATCAGGGTGCCGGAGAGCCAGCCCGCCTGTTCCTTGCCGCTCCAGGTCAGGGCCAACACGAGAACCGGCCAGTGCCACAAGTACAGGGCGTACGAGTTGTCACCCAGTTTGACGAGGGGCTTGGAACTGAGGAAGCGGTCGATACCCCAGCGGCTGTTCGTTTGTCCTGCCAGGACGACGCAGCTGGCAGCCAGTGTGGGCCACAGTGCCACGAAGCCCGGGAACGCCCCTTCCACGTCGAGGATAAAGCCGCAGCTGACCATCGCAAGGACGCCCACCCAGCCGAGGACCACGCGGAGCCTGCGGGAAAAGAACGACAGTCCCGGCAGGAACAGTGCCAGCAGCGTGCCGAGCGCAAATTCCCAGAGACGCGCTCCGGTGTCGAAATATGCCTGCGACTGGTTGGTGGCCGTGTAAACGATCGAGTAGGTCAGCGAGACCAGGAAGATGGCCGCGAAGATGTAAGCGAGCAGCGCGCGGTACCGGAGGTCGTATTTGCGCGCGACCACGGCAGTGCCGGCGAAGATGAGGGGCCAGAGGATGAAAATCTGGCCCTGGATCGACAGCGACCAGAAGTGCTGGAGTGGGCTGGCCAGGGCATGGTCCGCCGCGTAATAGTTGACGGCTTCCGCCTGCAGTACGCGGTTTTCGGCGTAGAACAACGACGCCCAGCTCTGAGCGACGACGTCCGGGAAGCGAGTTCGGGGCAGCAGCACGTAACTGGCCAGCAGAGTCGTCAGGATGACCACGGCCGCGGCGGGCAGCAGCCGCCGGAAGAGGTGCAGCCAGTGCTTCAGCAGGGCCATAGGCGAGCCGCTTTCGTAGCGGCCCACGAACTGCAGCGTCATCAGGAACGCGGAGATTAGGAGAAAGACATCGACGCCGCCGGACACACGCCCGAACCAGACGTGATAGGTGGCAACCATCAGGACGGCCAGCGAACGCAGCCCCTGGATCTCCGGCCTGTATTTGCGTCCCGGGGCACGACGCCTACCGGCCCTGGGTTCGCGCGGGGACACAACACTTACCGCTCCGGACATGAAAAACCCCCAAAAAATACTCAAGATAGCAACCGCAACTATACCGTCCGGGGTAGACGCGGAGCCCGGATGACGGTGGTCCGCCCAGGGCAGGACTCGGACGGACGGGCCGCAAACGGAAGAAGGACCGGACCAGCAGTGCTGGTCCGGTCCTTCTTTTGCGCCTAGCGAGTGCGCGGAAACCTTAGTGCTGGTGTCCGGCGTGCTCGTCTTCTTCGGCCGGCTTTTCCACCACGAGGGTTTCGGTGGTGAGGACCAGCGCCGCGATGGACGCCGCGTTGCGGAGGGCCGCRCGSGTGACCTTGACSGGGTCGATGACACCGGCSSCGATCAGGTCTTCGTATTCGCCGGTCTTGGCGTTGAAGCCCTGGTTGACGGCGGATTCGGCCACCTTGGCGACGACGACGTAGCCGTCGAAGCCGGCGTTCTGGGCGATCCAGCGCAGCGGCTGGGTCAGTGCCCGGCGGACGATGCCCACGGCAGCTGCCGCGTCGCCGTCGAGCGCCTGGACTGCCGGATCCTCGTCGAGCGCCTTAAGGGCGTGGATGAGGGCGGARCCGCCGCCGGCCACGATGCCYTCTTCAAGGGCGGCGCGGGTGGAGGACACGGCGTCCTCGATGCGGTGCTTCTTTTCCTTCAGCTCGACCTCGGTGGCTGCGCCGACCTTGATCACGCCGATGCCGCCGGCCAGCTTGGCCAGGCGTTCCTGCAGCTTTTCCTTGTCCCAGTCCGAGTCGGTGCGGGTCAGCTCGGCGCGCAGCTGCGCGACGCGGGCGGCGACGTCCTCGGCGGAACCGGCACCGTCAACAATGGTGGTGTTGTCCTTCGTCACGGTGATACGGCGGGCGGTGCCGAGCACCTCAAGGCCAACCGAATCCAGGCTCAGACCCAGCTCCGGGGACACAACCTGGGCGCCGGTGAGGGTCGCGATGTCCTGCAGCATGGCCTTGCGGCGGTCGCCGAAGCCCGGTGYCTTGACGGCAACGACGTTCAGGGTGCCACGGATGCGGTTGACGATCAGCGTGGAGAGAGCCTCGCCGTCGACGTCTTCAGCAATGATGAACAGCGGCTTGGAGCTCTGCAGCGCCTTCTCCAGCAGCGGCAGGAATTCCTGTACGGAGGAGATCTTGCCCTGGTTGATCAGGATGAGGGCGTCCTCAAGGACTGCTTCCTGGCGTTCCGCGTCGGTGACGAAGTACGGAGACAGGTAGCCCTTGTCGAACTGCATGCCCTCGGTGAGAACCAGCTCGGTCTGCGTGGTGGAGGACTCCTCGATGGTGATCACACCATCCTYGCCGACCTTGCCGAACGCCTCGGCCAGCAGTTCGCCGACCTCGTCGCTCTGCGCGGAAATGGCGGCCACGTTGGCCACCTGGGTGCCCTCGACCGGGCGGGCGTTCTCGAGCAGGCGGGCTGCAACGGCCTCGACGGAGACCTCGATGCCGCGCTTGATCTGGCCCGGGGCGGCGCCGGCGGCTACGTTGCGCAGGCCTTCCTTGACCAGGGCCTGGGCCAGCACGGTGGCCGTGGTGGTGCCGTCAMCGGCGACGTCGTTGGTCTTGGTGGCGACCTCCTTGGCGAGCTGTGCGCCAAGGTTTTCGTAGGGGTCGTCCAGTTCCACTTCGCGGGCGATGGTCACACCGTCGTTGGTGATCGTGGGGGCGCCCCACTTCTTGTCCAGCACGACGTTGCGGCCGCGCGGGCCAAGCGTGACCTTGACCGTGTTGGCG
>NZ_JBFTNO010000270.1:0-3071 GCF_056397525.1 Arthrobacter sp. 05L45_2
GCTCTACCGGGCCATGGACCACGCCCGGATGAGCCCGGATGTCGCCACCGTCCTGCTGACCGGCAACGGCCCCTCCCCCAAGGACGGCGGCCACTCGTTCTGCTCCGGCGGCGACCAGCGGATCCGCGGCCGCGACGGCTACCGGTACGCAAACGGCGAGACGACGGAAACGATCGATCCGGCCCGCGCGGGCCGGCTGCACATCCTCGAGGTCCAGCGCCTGATGCGGACCATGCCCAAGGTGGTCATCGCCGTCGTCAACGGCTGGGCGGCAGGCGGCGGGCACTCCCTGCACGTCGTTTCGGATCTCACCATCGCGTCCCGGCAGCACGGCAAGTTCAAGCAGACCGACGCGACCGTGGGCAGCTTCGACGCCGGTTATGGCTCGGCCCTGCTGGCCCGCCAGATCGGGCAGAAATCAGCCCGCGAAATCTTCTTCCTCGCCCGCGAATATTCCGCTGAGGACATGGTCCGGATGGGCGCGGTGAACGAGGCCGTCGACCACGAGCGGCTCGAGGAAGTGGCGCTGGAATACGCCGCCGACATCGCCCGGCAGTCCCCGCAGGCCATCCGGATGCTGAAGTTCGCCTTCAACCTGGCTGACGACGGCCTGGCCGGCCAGCAGGTGTTCGCCGGCGAGGCGACGCGGCTGGCGTACATGACGGACGAGGCCGTGGAGGGCAAGGAAGCCTTCCTCGAAAAGCGCGATCCCGACTGGTCCAACTTCCCGTACTACTTCTAGGCCGCGCCATGACCTCCGGAGCGGTAGACATCGAGCCCGCCCTCGCCGCCCTTGCCGCCGCCCTCGGCGGGGAGGGTCCCGCCGTCGAACTCTCCGCCGGGCCGGATGGCTCCCCCGCCGTCTCGCGGGTGGAGACGCCCGGCGTCGAGGATGCCGCCGTCGTGGTGCGGACCTCAGGGTCCACCGGCGCACCGAAAGCCACGGTCCTGACCGTGGACGCCCTGGCGGCCTCCTCCATGGCGACAGCCATGGCGCTCAAGGGCGAGGGCCAGTGGCTGCTGGCACTGCCCGTGCAGTTCGTGGCCGGCGTCCAGGTCCTGGTCCGGTCGCTGTTCGCCGGCACCCGCCCCTGGGCCATGGACCTCTCCGGCGGGTTCACCGCAGAGGCCTTCACCGCCGCGGCGCAGGAACTGACGGACAAGCTCCGGTTCACGTCCCTGGTGCCCACCCAGCTGCAGCGCCTGCTGGACTCGCCGTCCCCGGAGACCCTGGCCGTGCTCCGGCGCTTCAACGGCGTGCTCCTGGGCGGCGCCCCGGCGTCGGCGGGCCTCCTCGCGGCGGCCAGGGAGGCCGGCGTCCGGGTAGTCACCACCTATGGTTCTGCCGAGACCTGCGGCGGATGCGTCTACGACGGCGTGCCGCTGGACGGCGTCGAGGTCAAGATCGCGCCCGACGGCCGGATCTTGCTAGGCGGGGCGACCATCGCCGCCGGCTATCTCGACGAGCCGGAGCTGACCGCCGCGACCTTTGTCGACGACGGCGGGATCCGCTGGTACCGGACCAATGACCTCGGCGAGTTCGCGCCCGACGGCACCCTCACAGTGCTGGGGCGCGCGGACGACGTCGTGATCACCGGCGGCGTGAAAGTCTCCGCCGCGCACGTGCAGGCGGAGTTGGAGCGGCTTGAGGGTGTGCTGGCGGCGTTCGTGGCGGGGGTGCCGTCCGCCGAGTGGGGACAGGCCCTGGCCGCGTACGTGGTGCTGGCCGACGGTTCCGCCGAAGCGGCCGAGGCCTTYACYGCCGGGATTCTCGGCGGCTCCGCAGGCGCCCTGACCGGCGTCCTGGTCCCGAAAACCGTGCTGACTGCCGCGGAACTGATGATGCTTCCCAACGGCAAACCTGACCGGCTGGGCATGAGCGTTCTGCTGGACGCCCGTCATCGGGGAAAATAGAAAAGTCTTTCCACCAGATCACCACCGAACCAACGAGGTACTGACCGTGGCCACAGCCGCACAATGGATCCAAGGCGCCCGCCTGCGCACCCTGCCGGCCGCGGTCGCTCCGGTCCTGATCGGGTCCGCCGCGGCCTACGAGATGAACGCGTTCCGCCCCGTCAACGCCGTACTGGCTGCCCTGGTGGCCCTGCTGCTCCAGATCGGCGTGAACTTCGCCAACGACTACTCCGACGGTATCCGTGGCACCGACGAGGACCGGGTGGGCCCGCTGCGGCTGGTGGGATCCGGTGTGGCCAAGCCGGAACACGTCAAGCGTGCCGCCTTCGCTGCGTTCGGCCTGGCGATGCTGTTCGGGCTGGTCCTGGTCATCATCACGCAGGCCTGGTGGCTCATCCTGGTGGGTGTGGGCTGCGTGATGGCGGCGTGGGGCTACACCGGCGGTAAGAACCCCTACGGCTACCTCGRCCTGGGCGACCTGTTTGTGTTTGTGTTCTTCGGGCTGGTGGCCACGCTGGGCACCACCTACACCCAGGCCGGACAGCTCAGCGTCGCGGCCATCATCGGCGCGATCGGCACGGGCCTGATCGCCTGCGCCCTGCTGATGGCCAACAACGTGCGGGACATCCCCACCGACCGTGTGGCCGGGAAGAAGACCCTGGCTGTGCGCCTCGGCGACAAGCACGCCCGGGAAAGCTACGTGCTGATGCTGGCCGTGGCGATCCTGCTGGTGATTGTGCTGGCGCCGGGACGGCCGTGGATGTTGATTGTGCTGCTGCTGATCCCGGCCATCCTGATGCCGTCCTGGCTGATGATCGCGGGCCGCCGCCGCAAGAGCCTGATCCCGGTGCTGAAGCAGACCGGCTTGATCAACCTGGGCTACGCCGTGCTGTTCTCGCTGGGCCTGGTGCTGAGCCGCGGGTTCTAGGGCGGGGTCGGTTATTCGGGGGGTTCGCCGGAGCCGGCGAGGGGCTGCCGGGACCTAGCGTCGGCCGCGGGGTCTCCGGTGCCTCCCTGCACCTGGCCTCGGCCGCGGGCCTAGCCTCSGCCGCGGAACTTCCCGGGCCTCCCGGCACCGGGCCTCGGCTGCGGGCCTAGCCTCCGCCGCGGAAYYYCCCGGGCCTCCCGGCACCGGGCCTCGGCTGCGGGCCTAGCCT
>NZ_JBFTNO010000271.1:0-3068 GCF_056397525.1 Arthrobacter sp. 05L45_2
CGTGGACAGGTGGTCCAGGACGCACTGGTCCGATTTTGACGCCGAATGGTGGCGGGAAGAGCTATCCCAAGGTCGCCATGTTCGGTCGCGTGTGGACATCTTCTTACAATATTGGCTGACTATGCGATTGCAGGAAGAAGTTAAATCGGAGCTGGTCTTCCGAGTTTTCGCTAACTACGCAGAGTCGAAACTGGCTACTATCGACGGTGCTGAGGCCCTGCTCGCGGAGCTGCGGAAGGACGCCGATACCTATCGAAATCTCAGCCAACTTGACGTGGGGACACCCGAAGGACGATTTCGCTCCCGTGTCATAGGGACGATGGAGCTTGCGGCTACCACTCCAGTCTTGCTCTGGCTACTCTCCGAAAACCACTCGGTTCCTCGCGACCAGCTCCGGATTGCCCTTGACGCCATCGAGAGTTGGGTTATCCGACGTACGCTCCTCAGGAAGACTGCAAAAGATGTAAACCGCTTTATGGTCGCGATTCTCAAGTCGCTTGAGGGAATTGAGTCTCATGATGCTGGGTTTGCAATTAGAGATTTCCTCTCCGAACAGACTGCCGAGACCCGTTATTGGCCCTCGGATCAAGAGATGCTGACGGCACTTCCCGGTCTGAAGCTTTACGGTAACATCCGTCAGGCGCGATTGCGGGTAGTCCTGGGCGCCGTGGAACAACAGCTTCGCGACCAAAGCACTATGCATGAGGCAGTTGGACTTCCTAAAGGATTGGAGATCGAGCACGTCATGCCGCAAGGCTGGCGAGCATACTGGGATTCGTCGCCAAAACTCACACCTGAAGAGGCCGCACGTCGTGACCGATTCGTGAACACTATTGGCAATCTCACGCTTGTGACCAAGTCACTCAACGGCTCGCTGTCCAATCGTCCGTGGACAGACGAAGAGTCAACGGGACTTACTGAGGGCGGAGAACCCGGCAAGGGTAAACGAGCACTGCTCGAAGCTTTCAGCCTGCTAGTGCTCAACAGGAGATTAGTCCACGACCATCGTGATAGCTGGACAGACGCCCACATCAGAGAACGCTCCAGGTCTATGGGAGAAGCAATCGCTGCCGTATGGCCCGGTCCGTCGAGGGAAATCCAGGATGCGGCCTACGAAAGGGCCAGGGCCTAATGCTCAGCAGGTTGACATCCTGACCGCCACTCGACGGAACAAATGGGTACAGTAACTTCCTGAACGTTAGTCACTCAGACCAGCGTTGTCCGGCCTAACTTCAGTCAGTCCCATAGACACCGCGTGTGCAGGATGTTGGCGGGCTTACGGAATCCTCCACGGCTTCCCGCTCCCGCGTTGTCATCGACATCGATCAAATTGGCTCTCCGCGGTTGGTGGTGAATTCGGGCTCGTGTCTTTAGACGTGAGGGGCCCGCAGCACTGTTGTGATGGATGTTCTTGACGCATTCGGGACTGCTCAAGGTTTAGTTGACAGCTGGGATTTCTTACGCGGCTGAGGCCGCGTTTTTTATTGTCTCAAACTTGATGGGTGTCAGCCGTCCAAGGGCGCGCTGGCGGCGTTTGCGGTGGTAGCTGCGCTCGATCCAAGTCGGGATGGCGAGCCGGAGCTCGGCCCGAGTCTCCCATCGTTCCGGTTCAGGACGTTCTTTTGAAGCAGGGAGAAGAACGATTCCATCGCCGCGTTGTCACCGCGTGCCCCGACCCGGCCCATGGATCCGTGCAGCCCGTAGGTGGTCAGGGCCAGGACAAACTTGCGGGATCTGAACTGGGATCAGCGGTCGGTCGCTGGACCACAGTGCCCGCCGGTTTCCTGAGGGCCACGGCGCGGTCCAGGGCGGCAACGGCTAGGGACGCTTCATCCGCCCGTCCATGGAGTACCCGACGATCCGGTTCGAGTGCAGGTCCTTGATCGCGCACAGATACAGCTTCCCCTCCGCGGCGTGGTTCTGGGTGATGTCCGTCAGCCACTTCCGGTTCGGTGCCGTGGCACTGAAGTCCCGTTCGATGAGGCCATCGTGGACCGGCGGGCCGGCCTTGAGCCCTGACCTGCGGCGGCGGTGGATCACCGAGAGGATCCCGTTCAGGGAGCACAGCCGCCAGATCCGCCGTTCGGTGGCCATCGGTCCGGGACCGGCCTTGATCTCATCGGCGATGAACCGGTATCCGAAGGCGGCGGGATCGTCGCGGTGGTGGTCGATGGCGGCGGTGATCAGGTGCGCTTCCTCCCAGTCCCGTGCCGGGACTGGGTTGGTGGCCCATTRGTAGTAAGCCTGTCTGGAGAAATTCAGTACCCGGCAGGACACTGCCACGGGGCCCCTGATCGGGGCGTCCCTGGCAGCAAGCTCGCGGACCAGGGGTACATCATTTTCTTGGATTGATGTCCCGGGACAGATAGGCCACCGCACGGCGCATGACTTCCGCTTCCTGCTCCAGGAGCCGGATGCGCTTGTTGGCCTCCCGCAGCTTCGCCGCGTCATCGGACCCCGCCCCGGACTTCACCCCGTCTTCTCTGTCAGCGATCTTCATCCAGCGGTGCAGGGCAGCGGGCGAAACACCGAAGTCCTTGGCGATCTGCGTGATCGGCGCTTCGCCCTCGCGGGCAACCGCGACGACATCGCGGCGGAACTCTTCAGGAAAGGCTTGGGCATGAAGAACATCCTTCCACCCGCAAGGATCAAATCCTCACCGGCAAAGTGTCAATCAAACCTTCAGCAGTCCCCCAGGTTAGGCTCCGGCGAGGAAGCGGAGAAGATCGTCCCGGCCATTGAGAGCTGAAGGCCGATGGCATCGACGCCGGCGGGCCGCTCGGGGCCGACACCGCGTTGCCACGCGAATAGAGCGGTCTCTCAGGGGCCGTTCCCTTCGTTTAAGCAGATGCCGCAGGCCAGGCTCCCGCATGCGCGAATGTCTAACACGTCTTCGGTTTCTCGAACTACTTGGTTCAGCCGTTGCGGTGCAGCTCAAGGCGTTCCTCCGCCGGGAACGGTCCCTGCTAGAGCACCAAGTGAGTGCCTTGGCCGGCCTCTCAAGGGAAAGGTCGACGAAAGTGTCCTGGTTGTCTTCCGCTGGTTCCTCTCAGCGGAACATGCACGCC
>NZ_JBFTNO010000272.1:0-3023 GCF_056397525.1 Arthrobacter sp. 05L45_2
GCGATGAACGGCTACACGTCGTCGCTGGACTTTGCCTACGGCCCCGAGTTCAAGATGGCGCCCGTCGACTATTCGCTGGACTGTTCAGGTCGTCTCTGCGTCCTGATTGACAACCGCGTCATGGACAAGAACATGTACCACCGGCTCCCTGAACACCGTGACTGGGATTCCCTCATCCGCCAAGAGTTCGCCGTCGTGGGCCGGGTTGCACTGACCCCCGGCATTCTCGACCTCGTCGTCGTCAGCGAACTCGACGGCGATCTCCGCTCGGCCTTTATGCACCGTAGCCAGTTGCGGGACGCGCCCGAAAAGGTGCGGGCATTTTTCTACTACTGCTTTGAACGCGCACCGATCATCACCCTCCAGGAAGACCGAAACAAAAGGAGCACCAAGTGAACGTCAAAGAATCAATGGCCGCCTACCGCGACGGAACATTCGAGAAGAAGACCAAAGCCAGCGCAGAACGCCGCGAGGCCACTCGCAAAGACACCAAACCCAAAGGACTCGTCCAAAAGGGCCGCGAACTGTACGAATCCATGAACCCCACTAAGAAGGAGCAGTAACCATGTCCATCACATCCAACGCCTTTGACCGTCTCCCCGGCTACGCCGAACACGCCGCAGCCGACCAGCGCATCAAGGACGAGATCGCCCGGAACCGGGCATCCGAGTTCGATGCGCCCATCAATTCGGCGGACTTCGCAGACGTAGCGCTGTCCGGTGACGAGTTTCCGAGCGACCCCCCCCCGCCACAACGAGCAGATCCGCAACGAACGCTTGAACGTGGCCGCWCGCGGCGAACTGCTCAAGAACGCCGCTAAGGACATACAGCGTCGCAGGATGGAGATCATTTGCGACCACTCGGGTGAAGCCCTGGCCTACCTCGGAACGGAACTTACTTCGCTCATGGAACAGGTACGATCCGTAAGCAAAACGCTCGGAAACATCCGCAGCGCAGAACAGGTCCTCGACGCCGGTCCTGAGGTASACGCCGCGTGGCGGGAGCGGGGCGACCTCGTCTCCCGCTACTCGGAAATCCGCGACGCTCAGCGCAGCCTCACAACCCCGGGGCTCGGCGACGGCGATGCATTCAAGATCGCTGCCGTTGGCCACATCCGCAACTCACTGGAGCTGGCGGACTATTGGCTCAGCAAGCGTCAGGACGCAGCCTCGGACCGTCCTGCAAACGACCGGCTCGAAGGCGTGCGGAACTTCAACGACTGGCTCGGCAAGGGCGGAACTGCACCGTTCAAGCACAGCACGTCCGCCACTCCGCAGAAGGACACGAACGGCAACCCGATTGACCGCTGGGATTACCTCGTCTGGCTGGCAACCAAAGCTGAACCGTGGGTCCCGACCCCGGCTCAAGTCCTCGAAGCCTTCGAGGCTGCCCACACTGCCGTCGCGGAGACCGACTACAAGAAGTTCCGCACCCAAGAAGCAGCAAGGGACAGGTACTTCGAAGTCGTCGGCGTAGCGCCGCTGGTTGCCTACACCAACGCCCCTAAGGATGATGATGACAAACCCGAGGTGCGCCGGGTGAAGCGCGTCTCATGGGGCGATTCAGCCGCCTTCGCCATGGGACTGTAACCGTCTATAACCCGCGATATCCCGTACCTCTCACCCGGTACGGGGTTTCGTGGTGGATAGCCACCCACTGCAATCGATCATCACGCCCGCAAACGCGCACACAGATCCTATGGAGCGTCCAGCAGACGCCAGCACGTGCGCCCGCGTGTGATTGATCATCGACCGATTATTGGACGCTCACAGACGCGCCTAAGCGACCACGTCTCTCGAACGGTTGCACCCTCGATTCTTTCCTAATGTCGCTACATGGGAACGATCGCATTGGATGGGCGTAACGACGGCAGGTGCCAGTTCTGCGGGGAAGCCATGCCCGAGAATCGCTCCGTGACATGCGCCCGGCGCGAATGTCACAACGCCGCCAAAAGAGCTCGATCCCACGCACGACGGGCGGCCCAACCACCCAAACCCCGCAAGACTCCGCCCAGCGACGACCGTCCCTGGGATTTCCCGCCGGAACTCGACTACCTCGACCAAGACCCCGGTTTCACGGTCGAGCAGTTGGCGACCGCGAAGGGTGACCGCGCCATGCAAAGACTCATTCTCGCCCGCCGATCCGAGCGACGGCACAGGCTCATGAAAAGACTGAGCGAAGTCGGCGTGCTGTCTGCAAGCGCTGAACCGCGCGGATAGGATCGCGGAACGCATAAGGACAACACGCGGGGGACAACGATGGATTTTGAAGCACAGCCGAAGCGCAGGGTCAGTATGAAGGGCATATTCATCGCCGTCATCGTCCTTTGCGCCGTCGCATACCTCGGCAGCACCAGCCGGAGCACTCCATCATCGGACAGCTCCACACCCCAGGCTGTCGCAGATTCAACCGCTGACGCCACTGTCCCAATCGGCAAACCAGCAAAATCCGAACGGTTTGAGTACACAATCACGGGTTACAAGTGCGGCATCCCCACGATCGGCAAAGGCGAGATACTGCGCGAAAATGCCAAGGGCCACTTTTGCCGAGTGTCCGTGAAGGCACAGAACATCTCCAAAAAGACCGAGCGCTTGGACTTCGACGACTTCACTCTCGTCAAAGATGACACCGAGTACAGCACCGACAGTTGGGTCAACATCAAGGCCAGCGAAGGGGACGACACCTCCGGCTTCCTTGACGATATAAACCCCGGACTGGTCGCCTCCGGAAACATCTTCTTCGATGTGCCCAAGAACGTGACGCCGACGACCGCCAAGGTCGACGAGTCCGCCTGGGACAAGACGCTGACGTTCAACTTGGCCAAGTAGTACCGCCTGCCCAGGACTGTCAGTCCCCCGTGGTTGAATCAGTTGTACTTGCAACATAGATGGGGAACTGATGCACCGCACGCGCACCGAAATTGTCGAGTCTCTTAAAGCTTTCGTGACCAGTTGGTCCGGTTACTCAGGGACGGAGCGTGCTGGAGCGCAGACATTCGTCAACCAGCTTGTGCAGGCTTACAC
>NZ_JBFTNO010000273.1:0-2995 GCF_056397525.1 Arthrobacter sp. 05L45_2
GCCCACGGACGCCACTCTCGGCGAACTCGCTGCGGCAGCGCCCGAAGGCGCGTGGGCAGAAGTGCTCACGGCGCACCTGACTGCACTGACCCGCCAGACCGCCCTGATTAAGGAACTGCGCGACTCCAACGAGCAGTACCTCCGCACTGCCGTCCGCTCCACCCAGGAAACGCTCGCCGACCTGAACCCAGTGGCTGCCGGAACGTACGACGCCCAGGGTAAGACCGGGGATACGGCCGGCTCCCGACTCTTCGACCAGCAGTTCTAAGGAAGCGACCATGAGCACCTTTGGCGCCCTCAACACCGCCTACCGGGGCCTCACAGCGGCGCAGCAGGGCATGAACGTGGCGGGCCAGAACATCGCCAACGCCGCCACCGAGGGCTACACCCGGCAGCGGGTTGAGCAGTCCGCCGTGGCCGCGCCGGCCCGCGGGCTCTTCTCAGGCGGGGCGGTTCAAACGGGCCAAGGCGTGTCGGTCGACGCGATTGCCCGGCTCGGCAGCRGCGTCCTGGACACGGCTGTCCGCTCCGCGAGCGCACAGGCCGGCTACGCAGGGATCCGCTCTTCCGCGCTGCAAGGCATCGAAGGCGTACTGCAGGAGCCGGGTGACAACGGCATCTCCGCAGCGCTCCAAGGGTTCTGGTCAGCGTGGCAGGGGGCGGCCCGCCAGCCGGACCAGGACGGGCCCAAGGGGTTGCTGCTGACCGCCGCCAATTCTGTCACCGACAAGATTTCTTCCGGCTACCAGGCCCTCCAGGGTCAGTGGAGCAGCGTCCGCGCCCAGGCAGCCGACGCCGTCAACGCCGTGAACGCCGCCGCTAGCCAGGTGGCGGCCTACAACGCCACCATCCGCTCAACCCTCGCGTCCGGCGGATCCGCCAACGAGTTGATCGATGCCCGCGCCAAACTTACCGACACTATTGCCCGGTTGGCCGGCGGCACCGTCCGCGAACAGCCCGACGGCACCGTGGACGTCCACTTGGGCGGAAACGCCCTGGTCATGGGCACTTCGGTTCGTGGCCTGGAGCTCTCCGGCAGCCAGGCCGGAGATACCATCGGGTCCACAGTGCAACTGCTTTGGAAAGACCCGGCGGGGGTGGCCTCGTCCGACGGCGGTGAAATCGCCGGCGCCCTCTCCGTGCTGGCCCCGGCCGCCGGCGGCAACGGAGGCGCCATCGCCGAGGCGGCGCAGTCGTACAACAACTTCGCCACTACATTCGCCACCGCGGTGAACACCGTTCACCAGTCCGGAGTTACCGGCGCGGGCGCATCAAACGCCGCCTTCTTCACCACCGGCAACCCGGCCGCCCTCTCAATCAAGGCACCGACGGCCACGTCCGATATCGCCCTTAAAACCGCGGGCCAGGGCGCGCTGGACACCAGCATCGCGGATCAGATCTCGCAGCTCGGGACGGGTCCGGCCTCCCCGGACAAGGCCTGGTCGGACATCGTCACCGGCATCGGCGTGCAGTCCCGCGGGGCGCAGCAGCAGGAAGCGCTCACGTCCGCAGCACAAGTCTCGGCGGTGACCGGCCGGGCATCACAGGCCTCCGTCAGCCTGGACGAGGAAAACGTCAACCTCCTCACCAACCAGCACGCCTACCAGGCCGCGGCCCGCGTGATGACAGCGGTCGACGAGGCCCTGGACGTCCTGATCAACCGCACCGGACTGGTAGGAAGGTAACCATGCTGAACCGGGTAACGAACCTGACCATGAACGCGAACGCCCAGCGGACCCTGCAGTTCCAGCAGGCCAAGCTCGCTGAGCTGCAGGACAAGGCCACCTCGCTCAACAAGATCTCGCGGCCCTCGGACGATCCCGCCGCCACGGCCCAGGCCCTGGCGACACGGTCGCTCCAGGAGGCCAATGCCCAGTACGGCCGAAACATTGACGACGGCAACACCTGGCTCACGGCAGCGGACTCCGCCTTGGAACAGGCCACGAACGTGATGCACAGGATCAAGGACCTGACGGTGCAGGCGGGTAACGGTTCGCTGCCGCAGTCAGGCAAGGACGCGATCGCCATCGAATTGAAGTCACTGAACAAGGACCTCGTCTCGATCGCCAACTCCAAGCACCTGGGCCGGAACATCTTTGCCGGGAACTCCGACGCCCCGGAAACGTTCACCGGCACACCGCCCACATTCACCGGTGCCGGCGTCAACCCCGTGGAGCGGCGCATCAGTGCCACCCAAACGGTCCGGGTGGATGCCGACGCTCAAAAGATCTTCGACAGCGGCTCCGGGTGGGTCTTCGACGCAGTCCAGTCACTCGCAGACACCCTCACCGGCGGCGGCATGCCCAGCGCCACCCAAGTCAGCACCTTGGACACGGCTTTTCAGAACATCGTCAACGGCCGTGCTGAAATTGGAACACGGCAGGCACAGCTGGAACGTGCCGGCAACGTCAACACCGAAATGGAGGCTTCCTTGGACGCCCAGCGGACCGGGATTGAAAAAGCTGACCTCGGCAGCGTCATCATGGACCTGAAACTTCAGGAGACCAACTACCAGGTGGCACTGGCCGCTACGGCCAAAGTCCTCCAGCCCACCCTGATGGACTTCCTGCGATGAACTCCGTCCTCAGCAGCACGCCGGTCACTTTCACCGCGCCCATGCCCGGCCTGGAGAGCGTGCACGACTTTGCCCTGCGGAACATCGACAGCGCCCCGGGCCTCTTCGCCCTGGAGTCCGCCGCCGCACCGGTCCGGCTGTTCCTCGCGGACGCGGCCGTGTTCGTTCCCGGCTACAAACCGGCCGTTCCCGCCGCGGCGCTGGAGGCCCTGGAGCTCGACGGCGGCGAAGCACCCCTGGTGCTTGTTGTCATCAACCACTCCCCCGCCGCCACGACGGTGAACCTGATGGCCCCCATCGTGTTCAACCCGGCCACCCGGCGGTGCACCCAGCTTGTGCTGGACGGCAAGGAGTACCCGCTGCGGGCGGAACTCGGCGCGCTGTAGCGGGGGCCGCCGTCGTTCACCAGAAGTGGGCGAC
>NZ_JBFTNO010000274.1:0-2976 GCF_056397525.1 Arthrobacter sp. 05L45_2
GGTGGAGGATGCGCCGGACTCCACGGCCTCGCCCAGGTTGCGGGTGATGATCTCGCGGAACTCGTCGGCATCGAAGTCGGCCTGCAGGAGGTCGAAGTTGAAGGCCTGGCCCAGTCCCTCGGGGCTGGCGTAGCGGGCCCGGCGGGAAGCGTGCACCCAGGCCTCGGCGACGGCGGTGCGCGGCGGGTTGTATTCGTTGAAGACCTCGCGCCATTCGACGTAGATCTCGTGGACTTCGTCGCGGTCCCAGAACGGGTGCGAGCCGTCATCGAAGCCGTCGGTCCCGGAGTTCGCCTCGCTGAGCTCCACCTTGGAGAGCAGGGGCTCGGTGAGGTCCTTGGTCAGGGCGTGCGCCACATCAACGCGGAAGCCGTCAACGCCGCGGTCCGACCAGAAGCGCAGGGTCTTGAGGAAGTCGTCGCGGATTTCGCGGTTGGACCAGTTCAGGTCCGGCTGCTCCTTGGCGAAGATGTGCATGTACCACTGACCGGGGGTGCCGTCCGGCTCGGTGATGCGCTCCCAGGCCGGGCCGCCGAAGACGGATTCCCAGTCCGACGGCGGGATCTCGCCGTTCTCGCCCTTGCCATCACGGAAGATGTAGCGTTCCCGCGCTGCCGAGCCCTTCGGCGCCGCGAGTGCTTCCTGGAACCAGACGTGGCGGTTGGAGGAGTGGTTCGGGACGATGTCCGCGATCAGCTTGATGCCGGCGGCGTGCAGGGCTGCGGACATCTCGTCGAAGTCCGCCAGGGTCCCGAGCTTGGGATCGACGTCGCGGTAGTCATCGACGTCGTAGCCGCCGTCGGCGAGCGCCGACGGATAGAACGGGGAGAGCCAGACGGCGTCGATCCCCAGCTCCTTGAGGTACGGGACCTTGGCGGTGATGCCCTTGATGTCGCCCAGCCCGTCACCGTTGGAATCGGAGAAGCTGCGCGGGTAGATCTGGTACACGGACGCCTGGCGCCACCAGTTGGGGTCGGCAGCGAGGTCGGAACCGGACAGGGTTGCCAGCGTGGCGGTGTTCGACAAGGTGAATCCTTCGGGGCTGGGGAGCGGTACCTGGTACAGGCAGTGATTGGTAACAGCCTGTCTGATAATTTAGATAGAAGCTAAATCTATTGCCGGAACAATTATGGGTCGGTTATCACCGGGAGGTCAAGATTCCGAAGCCGCAGGCCGCCGCCACTCCCCAGCTGCTGCGCCGGGTCAACGCCCAGGCCGTCCTGGCCGCCATCCGCAGCACGGACGTGGCCACCGGGACGGACCTGATGGCCGGAACGGGCCTCACCCGCGCCTCGGTGATTGCCGTGTGCGAGGACCTGATCCGGCGCGGCTGGATCAGGGAACTGGACGCGCCGCGGAAGGGTGCGGGAGCCGGAGCCCTGCAGAAGGGCCGGCCGGCGCGGCGGTTCGAACTGCGGGCGCGGGCCGGCGTCGTCCTGGGCCTCGACATCGGCGCGGCCACCACCACCGCGGCGGTGGCTGACCTCCGGGGCACGGTGCTTGGCCGCGCCAGCGGAAGCTTCCGTGCCGCGGACATCCCGGCCGCGGAGCGGGTCAGCGTGGTGGACCGGGCCTGCCGGGAAGCGCTCGCAGCCGCGGGCGAGTCCCCGGGCAAGGTCCTGGCCGTCGGCGCCGGCATCGCCGCACCGGTGGACCGTGGCGGCAAGGTGCTGGCCGCCCAACATTTCTGGAGCCTGTTCGACGTCGGACTCCGCTCGGCCCTGCAGGACCTGCACGGCTGGACGGTGCTGCTGGAGAATGACGCCAACCTGGCCGCGCTGGGTGAACGCTGGCGCGGATCCGGCGCCGGGGTGGATGACCTGGTGGTGCTCCTGGCGGGGGAACGGCTGGGCGCGGGCGTGCTGGAGTCCGGCCGGCTGCTGCATGGCCGGGCCGGCGGCGCAGGCGAGATGGGCTTCCTCGACATGGTCGACGGGGTGGGGTCCAGCGACGGGATCGCCAGCCTGGCGCGGCAATGGCAGGCAGCCGATGGTGGTCCCGCCAACGGGGGCGACGCCGGCGCCCGGCAGGTGTTCGAGGACGCCGCGGCCGGAGACACAGCGGCCCTGGCGATCCTGGGCAGGCTTTCGGAGCGGATGGCCCGGGTGATCGCCGCGATTGCCAGCCTGCTCAATCCCGAGCAAGTGGTGATAGGCGGCGCCGTCGCGGATTCGGCCGGCGCCCTCGTGCCCGGCATCACCGCCGCGCTGCCGCGTTTCACCGCCACTCCCCCGCACGTGACCGTTTCCCCGCTCGGGGACAGGATCGTCACGGTGGGCGCTGTCCGGCACGCCCTGGACTTCGTCGAGGCCAACGCCCTGGAACTGGAACTGGCCGGTTGAGAGCTCTCCGGGCGGCGCGCAGCACGCCGGAAGGCTTCCTCAAGATTCGGCAACGATTGGATACCCAAGTCGAAAGTTTGCCGCAGGTTTCCAATTATTCCGGCATGCCCTCCGTAGACTGACTGCAATTTGGTCTCTTGCGGCCGTTCAGCTGACCCGTCGGCTGGGCGGCGGTCTCATGAAAGATAAACGTGAACTCTTTACGGATGAAGACTGCGCTCTTTGCCGCACTTGTCCTTGCCCTGGTGTCGGCTCCCGCAACCGGTGCGTTGCCCGCATATGCCGAGACGGCGCCGTCGCCGACCGCGAGCGCTGCGGCGACGCCGCCGGCGGGAGCGTCCGCAACGGCAACGGCGGCCCCGGCGGTATCTGCGGGGCCGACCCCGACGCCGGCAGCGACCACGGCTGCCCCGGCCGGGACGGTCCAGCCCGCGCCGGCACCGTCCGTCACAGCACCCGCCAGCCCCGCACCGTCAGGCACAGCACCGTCCCAGACCTCCGCTGAGGCGCCCGTTCCGGGCTCCAACGAGCCGTTCGTCGCGCACACGTTCGTTGACCCGCTCCCCACGGGCCGGAAGGGCCAGCCCGCCTCCGCCACCACCACCGCGGGGCGGCTGAGCACGGAGTCCTACTC
>NZ_JBFTNO010000275.1:0-2963 GCF_056397525.1 Arthrobacter sp. 05L45_2
GTGCATCGAGGTCCAGGCTGTGCCGTTCGCGGTAGCTGTCCATCAGCTTCTTCTTGATGGCCCAGTCGACCTCGGTGTCAATGGTGCTGGTGTTGCCGCCTTCGATCGCGTCGAGGGTGCGCTCCCACAGGTCCAGGATGACCGGGACGTGGGCGTTGTGCGCTCCCCGGTCGGCCACGAATTCGGTCACCTTGTTCAGGTACTCGCGCTGGATTTCCAGGGCAGTCAGCTGGCGGCCGTTGGCCAGGCGGACCAGGGCCCGGCCGCTGAGGTCGTGGGAGATCTCGCGGATGCTGCGGATCGGGTTCTCCATCCGCATGTCGCGCATGATGACGCCCGCCTCGATCATCCGCAGGATCAGGTCCACGGTGCCGACTTTGAGCAGCGTGGTGGTCTCGGACATGTTTGAGTCGCCCACAATCACGTGCAGCCGGCGGTAGAACTCGGCGTCCGCGTGCGGCTCGTCCCGGGTGTTGATGATGGGCCGGGACCTGGTGGTGGCGGAGGAGACACCTTCCCAGATGTGGTCGGCGCGCTGGGAGAAGGCGTAGGTGGCCCCGTGCGGGGTCTTCAGGATCTTGCCCGCACCGGCGATCAGCTGGCGGGTCACGAGGAACGGAATGAGGATTTCGGCGAGCCGGGAGAACTCCCCGCGCCGCGGAATCAGGTAGTTCTCGTGGCTGCCGTAGGAGTTCCCGGCCGAGTCGGTGTTGTTCTTGAACAGGTACACCGTGCCGTTGAAGCCCTCGGCGGCCAGGCGTTCCTGGGCCTCGTCGACGAGGTCGTCCAGGATCAGCTCGCCTGCCCGGTCATGGGCGATCAGCTGGGCGAGGTCRTCGCAYTCGGCGGTGGCGTAYTCCGGGTGCGAACCGACGTCGAGGTAGAGCCGTGAGCCGTTGGTGAGGAACACGTTGGAGGATCTCCCCCAGCTGACCACTTTGCGGAAGAGGTACCGGGCCACTTCTTCCGGCGCCAGTGGTCGTGACTCCGGGCTCGAATAGGAAATGCCGAACTCGGTCTCGATGCCGAAAATACGCTTATCCATCTCAGTTCTCCTCAGCCAGCAGGGCCTCAATTGCGGCGTCGTCCAGGCGGCGGAACGCGCGGCGGCTGCCGCGGCTGCTTTCCGAGCGGCGGTCCAGGACGCCTACCTCCACGGCGGACGCGGGCAGCGCCGTCGCTTCCTTGTCCGCGACGAGCCCGGACAGCGCCAGCCGGATGGCACCGGCGAAGTCGAGTTCGCTGCGCCATCCCGCGGCCACGGCCTCGGAGACCTTGTCGGCCTGGCCGCCCATCACAATAAACCCGCGTTCGTCGGCGATGGAGCCATCGAACGTCAGGCGGTAGAGGTGGTCGGCGTCCTGGCTCTCCCCCACCTCGGTCACCGCCAGTTCCACCTCGAACGGCTTCTGTTCGGTGGTGAAGACGGCGCCGAGGCTTTGGGCGTAGACGCTGGCCAGCCCGCGGGCGGTGACGTCCTCACGGTCGTACGAGTAACCCCGTACGTCGGCATAGCGCACACCGGCCTGGCGTAGGCTCTCGAATTCGTTGTACTTGCCGACGGCGGCGAACGCGATTTTGTCGTAAATCTCGCTGATCTTGTGCAGTGAGGGCGACGGGTTCTCGGCCACCAGCGCGATGCCGTCCCGGCAACTGATCACCACTACCGACCGGCCACGGGCGATGCCCTTCCGGGCGAAGTCCGCCCGGTCCTTCATTAGCTGTTCAGGGGAGACATAGAACTGCTGGGTCATTTCAGGCCTCCCGCTGGGCCGCGGCCCGTGCCTCGATGATGGTGCCCGCTACGGCGGCGAGCTCGCGTTCGGGAACGCGCACGGCACCGGAACGGCTGACGGCGTAGACTACCGGCCAGAGCTGGCGCACCGGGTCGGGCCCTCCGGTGGCCGAGTCGTCGTCGGCGGCGTCGTACAGTGCCTCGACGGCTACCCGGACGGCCTCGGCTTCGGAGAGATTGGGGCGCCAAAGCTTTTTCAGTGCCCCGCGCGCAAACATGGACCCGGAGCCCACGGTGTGGTGTTCCTGCTCCTCGTAGCGGCCACCGGTGACGTCGTAGGAGAACAGGCGCCCGATGCCGGCCGGGCGGTCGAACCCGGCGAAGAGCGGGATCACGGCCAGTCCCTGCATCGCCATCGGCAGGTTGCCGCGGATCATGGCGCCCAGCCGGTTGGCTTTGCCGTCCAGGCTCAGCTGGGTTCCCTCGATCTTCTCGTAGTGTTCCAGCTCCACCTGGAACAGCCGGGTGATATCAAGCGCGATCCCTGCCGTACCGGCGATTCCCAGAACCGAGTACTGGTCCGCGGGGAAGACTTTTTCGATGTGCCGGCTGGCGATGACGTTGCCCATGGTCGCGCGGCGGTCCCCGGCCATGAGGACTCCCCCGGCGTAGGTCATGGCCACAATCGTGGTGGCGTGCGGCGCCTGGAGCGGCGCGGACGACGCTGCGGACAGCACGCCCGCCTGGAGGGCGCTGAACGGCAAGAGCTCGGGCCGGGAGCGCTGCAGGTGCTCGGTGAATGAGGACGTCGCGTTCGCCGCTACCTGGTTGGCTGATGTTTCCTGCACTGGTGCACTCCCTCAACGTAGTGGATCAACGACTTCCGGCTCTCAGCCCCATGAATCCTCAGCCCGGTCCTCCTCCAATAGTGCCCGCCAGCCARCCGCCGGTCGGCGGCCCTACTGGCCGCCTTTCTGGACAAAAGCCCGGACAAATTCCTCGGCGTTGGACTCCAGGACGCCGTCGATCTCGTCGAGAAGGTCATCCACGCCCTGGGTCGCTTCCGACGCCTGCGCCTCGGGCGCGGCCGGTGGTGCCGGTGGGGTGTCCTCGATTTCGGTCTCGCGGGACTGCGGCTGCTGCTGCTCCTGGCCTGCCATTGTTCTCTCCTTAGATCCCACTGCATTTCCACCGGATGCCGCGCCGTGAGCGGGACACCCTGTAAAGC
>NZ_JBFTNO010000276.1:0-2947 GCF_056397525.1 Arthrobacter sp. 05L45_2
CTGCGGCACAATGCGCGGGACGTTTCCGCCGAGGCCGTAAACTAGTAGCGACAGGTTCTACCCTGCGTAGAACAACCGCGGTATCACGACTGCCACGCCTGCCGGGCGCTGGCGGCAGGAGGAAAGCACCTTGGCAGAGCAGAAATCTGGAGAAGGCCGCGGCCTGCGGACCTCGGTCAAGGGACCGCTGATGTTCTCCGCGTTCTGGGCAGTGCTGGCCTTCATTGCCGTCCTGATCTTCGCCTCCGGCGGCAGCGCCAGGGAACCACGCTTCGACCTTGCCTTCACCGGCGCCGGCATCGCCTTCATTGTCACGCTCGTTATCGCGGCCATGCTCTCGATGAGCTACAAGGACAACGCCGAACACCTGGGCAAAGGCTCCGGGGTCAACCTGAGCTCCAGGCGGCCGGCGTCGCACGACGGCTCAGCCCCGCAGGCCCGCCCCGCCGACGACGCCCGCGGCGACGCCGGCCAGGCGGACTAAGCAGCTCAGCAGGGCAGCTAGGACGCCGCCTTCCGCGCCCGATAAGCCGCCACATGCGCCCGGTTCGCGCAATTGCCGGTATCGCAGTAACGCTTCGAGCGGTTCCGGCTCAGGTCCAGCACCACCGCGTCGCAGTCGTCCGCCGCGCAGACCAGCATGCGGTCCATCTCCTTGCTGCGGATCACATCCACCAGGGCCATGGCGGCCTCGGTACTCATCCGATCCGAAAGCGGCGCCTCGGGCGTGGTTGCGTGCAGGTGCCAGTCCCAGCCGTCGTGCTTCATCAGCTGGGGCAGGGCCCGGGCGCCACGCAACAGCCGGTTCACGGTCTCGACGGCGGTGCCCTCGTCCGCCAGCCAGAGTTCGGCAAGCTCGGCGCGCAGCCGGTGCACGCTGGCCAGCTCCGCGCCGTCGTGCGTCCGCGAACCGGTAAAGCCCTCGGCCGCCAGGAAGCGGTCCAGGTCGGCCACCGTAGACAACTGTTCTTCCCCGTTGGCAGCAGTATTGATCAGCCCGACCACCGATCGCAGCGCAACTTCCGTGTCAGGGGCAAAAAGCATCTTGACTCCTTACGTCGTCCGGACGTACTGTCATGACCATAACCCAATTTTACTCCTGACAGGAGGCAGCCCGTGTCTGCCGCACGCCGTCCCGCCCGGCCCCAGGCCGCTCCACGCCCCACACTCCGGGACGCCGCCTCCCCGCACCCCGCGGAATCCGCCGGGCGTGGGGCTCCCGGGTTCCTGGCCTCGGGCCTGGGCGTGGCCCTCTTTTCGTCGGCCGTCTTCGGCATCTCGGGGTCCTTTGCCAAGGCCCTGCTCGAGACCGGCTGGACACCGGGCGCCGCGGTCACGGCGCGGCTCACCGGTGCAGCACTGGTCCTGGCCGTCCCGGCCGCCGTTGCCCTCCGCGGCCGCTGGCACCAGCTCATCGACAACTGGCTGACGGTCCTGCTGTTCGGGCTGATCGGGGTGGCCGCGTGCCAGCTGTTCTACTTCAACGCCGTCGCCCGGCTCTCGGTGGGCGTCGCGCTCCTGCTGGAGTACCTGGCCCCCGTGATCATCGTGCTGTGGCTCTGGGCGGCCAGCCGCCGCAGGCCGCGGCCGCTCACCATCGCCGGAACCCTGCTTTCACTCGGAGGCCTGGTCCTGGTCCTGGACCTCACCGGTGCCGTCAAGATCGATCTGGTCGGGGTGCTCTGGGGAATCGCCGCCGCCGTCTGCCTGGCCATCTATTTCTTCATCACCGCCAAGGAAAACGACACCCTGCCGCCGATTGTGCTGGCCTCGGGAGGGCTGATGGTGGGAGCGCTCGTGATGTGGCTGGCGGCTGCCACCGGACTGCTGCCCATGGCAGCCAGCACGGCCGACACCCGGCTGGGACCTTGGGTAACTCCGTGGTGGGTGGCCTTGGCCGGCCTGGTCATTCTCGCTACCGTGCTCGCCTACGTCTCCGGTGTTGTGGCGGCGCGGGCGCTGGGCTCGAAAGTGGCATCCTTTGTCTCGCTGACCGAGGTCCTGTTCGCCGTGATCTGGGCGTGGCTGCTGCTGGGGGAGCTGCCCGGCCCGGTGCAGCTTCTGGGCGGGGTGCTGATTGTCGGCGGCGTGGTGCTGGTCCGCCTCGATGAGCTGCGCGCCCCGGCCCCGGTGCCCGCCGCACTCGACCACGCCAACGACGTCGAGCCGGTTCCCTAGGGCTGTCCGGCTGCCCGCGCGCCCCGGAGCGCTGGGAAAACGAAAAGCCCGGACGCGGTGCGTCCGGGCCTTTCGTTGAAGCGTGCTTAGCGGAGGGAAGCGCTTTCCTGGTCGCTGGCGTTRCGGGTRGCCATCTGGCTGGCCTGCTGCAGGGCCTGCGACACCCGGTTCAGGTTGGCCGTGTGCTCACCGGACCAGTCGTTACGGAACTTGTCGGCGTCCGGRCCCTTCCAGTCGGTGGCCGCCAGGGCCTTGGTCAGCAGCGACCGCTGGTTATCGATCTCCTGCGCGCCGGCCTGCAACTTGGTTCCCAGTGCCTTGAGCTGAGTAACATCTGCGCCCCACATAGCCATGTGACAATCTCCTTAGTTCACCGGACCCGATCACTGTCGGCATCCCCAACGGCCTCCGGCTGATCCGGAAGATCCAATACCTAGAACCTACCCTGCCCCGGAAAACACTGTCGATGGGCAGCACTCCCCATCCCGCCGCCGCCCCTGTTTAGCTGCCGAACCGCCGCAGCCGCAGCGAGTTGGCCACCACCAGGACGGAACTGGCCGCCATGGCCGCGCCTG
The DNA here is from genome assembly GCF_056397525.1 of Arthrobacter sp. 05L45_2. Taxonomy (NCBI): domain Bacteria; kingdom Bacillati; phylum Actinomycetota; class Actinomycetes; order Micrococcales; family Micrococcaceae; genus Arthrobacter; species Arthrobacter sp. 05L45_2. Next base: position 2,754 of record NZ_JBFTNO010000276.1, read on the forward strand.
CAATCATCGGGTTGAGCAGCCCCAACGCGGCGACCGGGATGCCCACGGCGTTATAGAAGAAGGCCCAGAAAAGGTTGGTCTTGATGGTGGCCAGAGTCCGGCGGGAGAGCTCGATGGCCTGGGCGACCTGTCCCAGTTCGTTGCCCATCACGGTCAGGTCCGCGGCTTCGATGGCGACGTCGGTGCCCGATCCC
>NZ_JBFTNO010000277.1:0-2943 GCF_056397525.1 Arthrobacter sp. 05L45_2
CCCGCAGGGCTGCCAGGGCCGCAGCGGGATCCGGGAGGGACGACTCCACGGTGCCTCCGCCGCCGTCGGCCATCAGTCGGAAGCTGTATTCCGGCCCGCCGGGGGCTTCCGTCAGGGTGATGGTGAGGTCGACGTCGTGCCTGCTGTCGGGTCCGGTCTGATCGGTCATGGGCGTCCTTCCTGGGGTGCGGGCAGCGGGGCCGCCTCCGATGCGGCCGTGAGCAGCGGGGCCAGTTCGGCAAGAAGCCGCCGGCGAAGCTCCTGGGAGGCGTCGGCAAAGGTCCGTTGGTGCTCGACGTATTCAGCCTTGCCCTCCGGGACTTCGATGCGGATAGGCGGGTAGCCCCACTCGCTCAGATCATAGGGTGAGGCCTGCATGTCCATGGCGCGGATCCGCCACGAGAGCTCGAAGCAATCCATCACCAGCTCGCTGGGCAGCGCCGGTGCCAGTTTGTAGGCCCATTTGTACAGGTCCATGTTCGCGTGCAGGCAGCCGGGCTGCTCGAGGGTCCGCTGGTTCTCGCGGCTCGGTGCCAGGGTGTTCAGCGGGACCGCGTCCGGGGTATAGAAGCGGAACGCGTCAAAATGCGAGCAGCGGATGCGGTTCTCTTCGACCACCCGGTCCGTCTGCTCCGACCCCAGCCGCAGCTGCAGGTACTCGTGCCGCAGCTCGAACTTGTCCTGCCGGTAGACCATCGCCCACTCGTGCAGCCCGAAACAGCCGAACTGGGCGGGCCTCGCGGAGGTGCCCGCGAGGATGATGCCGGCGAACTGCAGGGCGTCGCGGCGTTCGCTGAGGAACCGGCCGACGTCGGCCGTCACCGCGGCCGTCCCCGGGGCCAGCCCGGCGGCTGCCAGCTCGCCGTCGTCGGGAGCGCGGTAGTACTTCCAGTCAGCGCGCTGCCTGGCGGCCGGCCCGGAGAGCACGACGCCGGCGCCCGGGTGCCAGCGCATCAGCTGTCCGGGCTTTTGCGTGTAGTAGGTGAAGAGGAAGTCCTCCACCGGGTGTTTCCGTCCGGCGGAGCGCCGGGCCAGGTAGGGCTCGGCGTAGGTCCGGACGCGCTGGTGGTGGGCTGCTTCCCGCTCCAGCCACTGGTCCTGCGGAAGGTGCAGCAGTTTAGACAGCCCCTCCGGTTGACCCGAGGATCTCCTTGGCGGCATTCCAGGCCGCGATCTCGCAGCCGTCCTTGCGGCTGAAGTTCGATTCGACGGCTTTGCCGTCAACTGAACCCGTCACCGTGGCCTGCTCCGGGCCGCCGTACTGCTGGGTGCAGGCCCGGTCTGTGGGCCGGGGGGCGGTGTTCAGGAGCGCCGCGTTCTTCTTCAGCGCCGCACAGGCCGCGGCGGCGGTGGGGTGCTTGCTCTCGGCGGCGGGGACGCCGTCCTGGCAGACCAGGGTGTAATTGACGGCATTGGCGTTTGCGGAGGCCTTGATCATGATGGCCAGCTCGGCATTGCCCTGGCCGGGACCGGCGGAGGGTGCTTCGGCCGACGGGGACGGCGCGGGGACGGTGGTCTCCGTATCGGCCGAGGGTGTGCTGCCGGGGGACGTGGCGGAGGCGGAGGCGGAGGCCGTGCCGGTGGATGACGGGCTCGGCGCGGGTCCGCCGCCGGGGGAGCAGGCGGCCAGGGCGAGGGCGGTCATCACAACGAGCGCTGTAGGAATCAGGTTCTTGCGCATTGGCTCTTCTCCTCGGTCTCAGCCCCATTCTAGCGCCGGAGCGTGGGCCGGCATYCGGGCCGGAAGTACCCTTAGCCCCCGCTCGGGGCCCCGGCAGACTGGGTGGCCGCGATGAGCCGCATCATGGCTGCGTGCAGTTCCCCGACCTGCTCCCGGTCCAGACCCAGCCGGGCCATCATGGTCCCGGGGACCGCCGTGGCCTGCTGCCGGAGCGCTGCGCCGCGGGGGGTCAGGCGGACGGCGAGGCTGCGTTCGTCGCCCTCGGCCCGCTGCCTGGTGAGGTAGCCCGCAGCTTCCAGCCGGCGCAGCAGCGGTGAGATCGTGGCGGGTTCCTGCGCGAGGGCGTCACTGATGTCCCGGACTGAGCGCGGGCTGGATTCCCAGAGGCAGAGCATTACCAAGTACTGGGGATGAGTGAGGCCCAGCTTGTCGAGCACCGGCTTATAAGCGCCCACCACACTGCGGGAGGCAACCGTCAGGGCAAAGCAGAGCTGGTGTTCCAGCAGCAGGTCTTCGTCTTCGGGTGTGGCGGTGGCGACGGTGATGGTGTCGTCGGTCATGCAGGCCTCCTTCAAATGGTTAGTGCACTAATCATTAGCGTACACTGGATGGAACATCCGGTTCGAGGAAGTAGGTAGCGATGGCCAAGGAAAACCGTGCCGAGCGTTTCATGCGGGCAACGGGCAAACTGCGGGCAATTTTCGGTCCCGCCAGTCGAACCTCGCTCGGCCACGAAATGACGGAGCAGAACCGGCTGCTGCTGGCCCAGCGCGAGGCCGAAACCCAGCAGTGGGAAACCGTCCACCGGCCCGACGGCAGCACCTACGTGGTGCCCCGCAACCCGGGCGACAAGTCCTTGCGCTGAGGCCGCACCGGGGCCGGCCACCTGAGCCCGCGCCGGAGCTGGCCTGCGCGGCCGACTGCGCGCGGTTTGCCGCCGCCACCCACGCTGCCATTTGCCGCCGTCGGGCGTAAAATAGGGGCACTGGCGCCGCCCGCGCCACCTTTGTTCCGGAAGGCCTGTCAGCAGGAATTGGCCTGACAGCAGGAAAGGGGGTGGGAAATATGGCACGTGCACTGAGGATGGCTGCACTGAGCCGGCACCTGCACCCTTCGTCCTGGGCGCGGTTCCTGTTTGGCCCCGCCTCGCGGGGGGACTACACCGCACCGATCGTGCACCGGCACGACGACTTCGAGCACGCCTCCGAAACGGACCTCGCGGGTTTTGAGGTCGAGACCGATACGCAGGGGCACCACTACGC
>NZ_JBFTNO010000278.1:0-2920 GCF_056397525.1 Arthrobacter sp. 05L45_2
GTCGACGACGGTTCGAAGGACGACACTCCGAGGATTGCCCGGGAAGCCGGCGCCACGGTCCTGCGCCTGCCCTTTAACCTTGGCGTGGGCGGGGCCATGCGGGCGGGATTCAAATACGCCCTCCGCAACGGTTACACCTCGGTCATCCAGGTGGACGCGGACGGCCAGCACGATCCCCACGACATCGACCGTGTCCTGGCAGGTCTCGAGCACGCGGACATCTCGATCGGTGCCCGTTTCGCCGGCAAAGGCAACTACGGGGCCAAGGGTCCCCGCCGCTGGGCCATGTTCTTCCTGGCCAAGGTGATCTCGGCCGTAGCAGGAACCCAGCTGACGGACGTCACCTCGGGGTTCCGCGCCGCCAACGAGACCGCGCTCCGGCAGTACGTCTCGCATTTCCCGGCCGAATACCTCGGCGACACCATCGACTCGCTCGTGGTGGCCGTCAAGTCCGGCTGCCGGGTCACGCAGGTGCCCGTCGAAATGAAGGAGCGCCAGGCCGGTACCCCCAGCCAGGGCCCCATCAAAGCATCTATTTATCTTGCGCGCTCAGGCCTGGTCCTGTGCTTCGCGCTGGCCCGCCGCCGGACTCCGCGCGCGGCCGAACTGCATGCGCCGCTGTCCGGCGACATTGCCGGAGAGGGAAGTGCCTAAGGCATGAACGTTGCAGGTTCCTTGATTCTGTCCATCGTGATGGTGGCCGTCGTCCTCATCATGCTCCGCAACGGCAGGTTGCGGGAGAAGTACGCCATCCTGTGGCTGGTCATCGGCACGCTGACGATCATCCTGGGCATCTTCCCCCGCCTGCTCAACTGGGCGGCCTCGGTGGTCGGCGTCGTCGTTCCGTCCAACCTGTTGTTCGCCCTGGCGATCCTGCTGCTCGTGGGCGTCAGCCTCCACGTGTCGCGCGAACTGACCATTCTTGAAGATGAGACCCGAATTCTTGCCGAGGAAGTCGCCATTCTGCGGTCCTCCGTGGAACGACTCCAGCGGGAATCCCAACCAATCCAGCCGACGGCAGGCGAGGCCGCGACGGCTTCCGCCGTGCCGCCAACCGAGAGAAGAAAATAGTGACTATTGACGTAATGTTCCCGTACTACGGCGACGTGGCCATGATGAAGGCTGCCGTTTCCTCCGTACTCGCACAGGACGACAAGGACTTCCGGTTCACGATTGTCGACGACGGGTACCCCGACGACACCCTGCCGGACTACTTCGCCGGTCTGGTAGCCACCGACGACCGCATCCGGTACTACCGCAACGAAGCCAACCTCGGGGCCAACGGCAACTACAAGAAATGCGTCGGCCTGGTCGAACACGACATCGTGGTCATCATGGGCGCCGATGACCTGATGCTGCCGAACTACCTCAGCACGGTCCGCAAGGCCTTCCAGGACCCCAGCGTCAGCATTGTCCAGCCCGGAGTCGAGGTCATCGACGAAAACGGCGCCGTGTACCAGCCCCTGGGCGACTCGGTGAAGCAGTTCCTCCGCCACAAGCTGGTCGGAAAGACGTCCGAAGCGATCGTCGCCGGCGAAGCCATCGCCGAGAGCCTGATGGTGGGTGACTGGCTGTACTTCCCGTCGGTTGCCTGGCGCGCCGAGGCCATCAAGAAGCACGACTTCCGTCCCCAGTACGACGTCGTCCAGGACCTCGCGCTGGCCGTCGACATCATCCTCAGCGGCGGCAAGATGGCCGTTGTGGACACCGTCTGCTTCCAGTACCGCCGCCACCGCGAATCGGACTCCTCGGTCCGTGCCCTGGATGGCCGCCGGTTCGCCGAGGAGCGTGCCTTCTTTGACGAGTGCGTCCGTGACTTCGGCGCCAAGGGATGGACCTCGGCAGCCCGCGCCGCGCGCTGGCACCTGACGTCCCGCCTGAACGCCGTTTCGCTGACCCCCAAGGTGGTCTCGAAGAAGATGTGGCCGGGCCTGCGCAAGCTCGTCACGCACGCCGTACGGCCCTGACCGCTATGGACATCCAGAACCACTACTACGGCCACTCTGCCGTTTTCGCCCTGTACTGCGGCTCCCGCAGGCTCCGCCACGTCTCCGGCCTCATCCAGCACGGCTGGACGGTCAGCAGCCCGGTAACGGCCCAGTTCGGCGATTTCGCCAGCTGGGGCCCGGCCCGGCGCCGGCTGTCCTGGACCAGCTCCTCCCGGGGCTGGAGCCCGGAAGATGCCGGCAACTTCTTCAGCGACGGCACCCCCATGCTGGACGCCATCGGTGCGCCGTACCTCTACCTTCTCGACGCTGCCCGCGCCGAGGGCGCCGTTCCGGAGCGGTCCGACCGTACCCTGGTGCTCCCGCTCCACGGGACGGCGCTGCTCAAGGTGGACGGTGACCACGGCGCGTACGCGCGGATGGTCCGGGAGAAAGAGGGCCCGGCCACGGTGTGCCTCCACATCGACGACCTGCACAACGCCGAGATCCTGGACGCCTGGCGCTCGGCCGGCCACGACGTGGTCAGCGCCGGGGACCGCCGCGACCCGCAGTTCATCGGCCGCATTCTGTGGATGATGTCCGTGGCCAAACGGGTGGTGTCCAACCGGTTGTCGACGTCCATCATGTACGCCGCCGTCAGCGGGGCCGACGTCGCCATTTATGGGCCGGACTTCCGGCTGGGCGCCAACGCCGCCGCGGACCCGGGCCTGGTCATGCGGGACCTGTGGCCGGAATTCTACGAGGAATCAACGCCCCAGCACGTCCTGACCTCGATCGCCGAGGCCGAGCTGGGCCGCGGCGACATGCGCGCCCCGCACGACTTGTCCCGGCTGCTCGGCTGGGACACCCACACCGTGGTCCCGTTCCTGGAGTACTGGGCCAGCGGCCCGCTGACCAAGGCCCAGACCGTCCTGGGCCTGAAGAAGGTCCCCGAGGGTGCGCACGCCACGGAGAAGGGCCTCTCGCCGTGGCAC
>NZ_JBFTNO010000279.1:0-2753 GCF_056397525.1 Arthrobacter sp. 05L45_2
GGTCACGCGGGCGTGGAGGTCCTCGTCGGCCGGCATCCAGCTGGCGGGATCGGCGTCGGCCTGTTCACCGGTGCGGATGTCCTTGACCTGGTGTTTGCCGTCGTCGTCCGTGAACCAGACAAAGGGAATCCCGCGCCGGTCCGCGAACTTGATCTGCTTGCCGAACTTCTCTGCCTTTGCCGCCACTTCGGTGGCGATGCCGCGGGCACGGAGCTGCGCCGCGACGTCCTGGGCCGCTCCCCAGCTGCCGTCGTTCGCCAGCGCCACGAGCACGGCCGTGGGCACGGCCCGGGAGGCCTTGGCGAGGTCCTGGCTGAGGATCCGGGAGACCAGCCGGGTCACACCGATGGACAGCCCGACGCCGGGGAACTTGCGGTTGCCCTTGCTGGCCAGGGCGTCGTAGCGGCCGCCGGAGCAGATGGAGCCCAGTTGCTCGTGGCCCACCAGGACAGTTTCCACCACGGTGCCGGTGTAGTAGTCGAGCCCGCGGGCGATGCTGAGGTCGGCCACGACCTTGCCGGGGGCCCGCTGGACGGCTGCGGCGATGACCTGTTCGAGTTCGTTCAGGCCCTCCTCCAGCAGCTCGTTGGTGACGCCGAGCGCGCGGACCTGCTCCACGAACGAGGTGTCGCCGGTTCGGATGGCCGCCAGCTTCAGGGCCGCCTGGGCCTGTTCGGCGGTGGCGCCGAGCTCCGATTGCAGCAGTTCGGCGACCTTGGCCGGGCCGATCTTTTCCAGCTTGTCGATGCTCCGGAGGACGCCGGCAGTGTCGGTCAGGCCAATGCCGTTGTAGAAACCCTCGGCCAGTTTGCGGTTGTTGATCCGGAGCAGGAAGTCCGGAATCGGCAGGGAGCTCAGCGCCTCGGCGATCACCAGCGCGATTTCAACGTCGTAGCGGAACGGCAGTTCGCCGTCGCCCACAATGTCAATGTCCGCCTGGGTGAACTCGCGGGCGCGGCCCTCCTGCGGACGCTCGCCACGCCAGACCTTCTGGATCTGGTAGCGGCGGAACGGGAACGCCAGGTAGCCGGCGTTCTCCACCACGTACCGCGCGAAAGGCACCGTCAGGTCAAAGTGCAGGGCCAGGGCGTTGGGATCGGCCTTGTGGGACGCGTCGGTCCCGGCCTCATCGTCCTGCAGCCGGCTGAGGCCGTAGACCTCTTTGTCGATTTCGCCCTTGCGGAGCAACTGACCCACAGTCTCCACGGCGCGCGTCTCAATCGAGGAGAAGCCGTGCAGTTCAAAGGTCCGGCGCAGGGTATCCAGCACATGCAGCTCCACCATCCGCTCCTCGGGAAGCCACTCGGGGAATCCGGACAGGGAGGCGGTGCGTGCCATGGTGGAATTTTCTCCTCTGATAACGACGGCGGCCCGGCGGCCGCGGCGTCGCGCGCAGACCGGCCAGTCGTGCATAAACTGTGTGCGGCAGTCAGTTTATGCTTTCGGCGCGCGCATCTCTAATGCGGCCGCGGCGGGCGCGGCTGCCGCAGCATGCGTGTTGCACCCGGATCGATGCCCACCGCGCGGCCCGGGTTGCGGCCTTACAACCAGGAGGACTTTTGGCGGCCAGTTCACGGAGCGCCCGCGAAGCCAAGCGGCGCGTCCAGCAGATGGAGGCGAAGCGTGAGCTGCGCCGGGAGCAGGACAAACGCCGGAAACGGGACAACGTCCTCGCCACCGCCGGGGGCGCGGCCGCCCTGGTTCTCGCGATAGTGCTGCAGCTGACAGTTTTCTCCAGCAACCCCACTGAGGATGAGTTCAAGGCCGCCGAGGCCGGCCTGGAGAGCCCGACGGCGTCCGCGACGCCGTCGCCCGCAACCAGCAACGGCGCGAATATTCCGAAACCGGAGACGGCCGCCGGCAAGACCTTCACCGGCACACTGGCGCTGAACCGGGGCAGCCTGGGGGTCGCGCTCGACGGCACCAAGGCGCCCCAGGCCGCCGCCGTGTTCAAGTCCCTCGCGGACCAGAATTTCTACAAGGGCCTGGCCTGCCACCGGCTCACCACCGCCGATTCCTTCGGCGTGCTGCAGTGCGGCTCCAAGTCTGGCGACGGCAGCGGCGACCCCGCCTACAACTGGGGCCCGCTCGAGAACACGCCCAAGGACAACAAGTACCCGGCCGGCACCATTGCGGTGGCGCGCACCGGCGGCAACGCCTACGGCAACGGGACACAGTTCTTCATTGTTTATAAGGACACCGTGATTCCCGCGGATGCCGCCGGCGGTTACACCGTGGTAGGCAAGGTCACGTCCGGCCTTGACGTGGTCAGCAAGATTGCGGCGGCYGGCCTCAAAGCCGGCGCCAGCGCCACCGACGGCGCACCGGCAGAACCAGTCACGATAGACTCGTTCTCTCTGAAGTAACCAGCCGGGGCCCTCGCGGCCGCGGTGCCGGTATTTCCCTCCAAGCGAAAGACTTCTAGCGGTGACAGACAGTCAGAAATCCGACGAAACAGTGGCAGCAGCTGCCAACGAAACCGAAGCCGAGGTTGCGGTGACCGACACGGCAGGAGAGCCGGGCGGGACCACGCCGGCCGCCGAGCCCGCCGCTCCGGAGGCAGAAGTCCAGGAGGCCCCGGCAACGGAGGCGCCCGAGGCACCCGCCACGGAGGAGGCCCCGGCAGCGGAGGCAACTTCTGCCGCTGCGCCCGCAGCCCCGGCGCCCCAGGCTACCGCCGCCGCGCCCGCCGCCCCTGCGCCCGCACCGCGCCCCGCGCCGTCGCCTGCCGCCTTCGCGGCACGCCCCAAGGC